>NZ_JAESIF010000010.1:0-164254 GCF_016757295.1 Streptomyces sp. M2CJ-2
GGTGCTCTGCGTGAACAACTTCTCCCGCTTCGCCCAGCCCACCGAGCTCGACCTGAGCGCCTTCCAGGGCCGGCACCCGGTCGAGCTGTTCGGTGGGGTGCGCTTCCCCGCCATCGGCGAACTGCCGTATCTGCTGACCCTGGGGGGCCACGGCTTCTACTGGTTCCGGCTGCGCGGGGACGCCGCGTAGCACCCACCGACCCCGGGTGGGGCGGTTTCCCCCGCGCCGCCCGGGGCACGCATCAGTAACACCCCGACGATCCGGGGAAAGGACGCGACTGAAATGTCGGAAGCCGTCATACGTACGGTCGCACCCCCGCCCGGCCTCCTTGCGTCACTGGATCCGCTGCTGCGCGAGTGGCTGCCGCGACAGCGCTGGTTCGCGGGCAAGGGGCGCCCGGTCACCGGGTTCA
Source organism: Streptomyces sp. M2CJ-2 (assembly GCF_016757295.1). NCBI lineage: Bacteria > Bacillati > Actinomycetota > Actinomycetes > Kitasatosporales > Streptomycetaceae > Streptomyces > Streptomyces sp. M2CJ-2. The sequence continues at coordinate 414 of NZ_JAESIF010000010.1, forward strand.
CCCTGGTCGCGGCCACCGAGTTACGTCCGCCCAGCGCCAGGCTGGGCCTGTACCACCTGCTCGTCCGCACCCACCAGCCCGCCCTGTCCGCCCGGGGCGGGGCCGACCGCCCCGGCGACTGCTACCAGCTGCTGCTGGGGGTGCGCGAGGCGCTGCCGCCCAGGCTCGCGCCCGCGCTGATCGGACACCTGAGTCAGGGCCCACTGACCGGGCGGACGGTCTACGAGGCCCTGTACGACACCCGGCCCGCCGAACTGCTCCTGGAGGCCCTGCGCTCCCGGGCCCGGATCGGCGGGCTGCGCTTCGAGCGGGACCCGGGGCAGGAGATCGCGTCCGGTCTGGTGCCGCGACTGATGACCGTCGAGCAGTCGAACTCGTCCGTCGTCTACGGAGATACGTTCATTCTGAAGCTGTTGCGCCGGATCGTGCCCGGGATCAACCCCGACCTGGAGCTGCCGCTGGCGCTGGCCCGCGAGGGCTGTCCCCGGGTGCCCCCGCCCACGGCCTGGCTGCTGGCAGAGCCTGACGAGACCGGCGCCACCGGCGGTCGTGGTGCCGCCGGGGCGCCGGCCGCATCCGAGCCGTATGTGCTGGGCGTGCTCCAGCCCTTCGTGCGGGGCGCGACGGACGGCTGGGAGCTGGCGCTGCGGGAGCTGGCCAAGGGCGAGGACTTCGTCGCCGAGGCGCGGGCGCTGGGGCGGGCCACCGCCGAGGTGCACACCGCGCTGGCCCGCGCGCTGCCGACGGTCACCCTGGGCCGGAGCCGACTGCGGCACATGGTCGCCGGAATGGCCGAGCGGCTGGGGGCGGCGGCGCAGGCGGTGCCCGCGCTGCGGCCGTACGCGGACGGGCTGGGCTCGGCGTACACGGCGCTGGGCGACCTGGCCGCCGAGGGGCAGACCTGGACCGCCCAGCGCGTGCACGGCGATCTCCATCTCGGCCAGTGCCTGCGGTCCCCGGCCGGAGAGTGGTCGCTGATCGACTTCGAGGGCGAACCGGCACGGCCGCTGGCCGAGCGGCGGATGCCGCAGCCCGTGGTACGGGACGTGGCCGGGATGCTGCGGTCCTTCGACTACGCGGCACGTTCCGCGGATCCGCCGCAGCCGGACTGGGCCGTGCGGTGCAGGGCGGCGTACTGCTCCGGCTACGCGCAGACCGCGGGCCGGGACCCGCGCACCGATCCGGTGCTGCTGCGCGCGTACGAGACGGACAAGGCCGTCTACGAGGTGCTGTACGAGGCTCGGCACCGCCCCGAGTGGCTGCCGGTCCCGATGGCCGCCGTACGCCGCCTCGCCGACCCCGGACCAGGGTGATCCGGTGATCCACACGATTCACTTCCGTCCGCCCCGCACGTCGACCAGGAGGCTCCGTCCGTGACCCCCCGTCCCGAGTCCAGCGGTTCGCATCCGGAGCAGCCGGCCGAGCAGATGTCCCGGAAGGCCACGGTGAGGAAGGCCGCCGTGCAGAAGGACGCGGCGGTGAAGCGGGCCGCCGGGAAGAAGACCGGAGCCGGGAAAGCCGGGGCGGCGCAGGCCGCCGGGAAGAAACCCGGGACGAGGAACGCCGGAACGAAGAGGGCAGGAGCGAAGAAGGCCGCGGCGCGGAAGGCCGTCGGCGGGCCCCCGGCCGCCGGGCGGCCCGCGCCGCCCGAGGCGGAGGTCGCGGTCTCCCCCGCCGTGGGCACCGACGACCGGGAGCGGCTGCTGAACGGCACGCATCACGCCCCGCACTCCGTGCTCGGCGCGCACCCGGTGCCCGGCGGGGTCGTGTTCCGGACGTTCAAGCCGTACGCCCGGGCCGTGTCCGTGGTCTCCGGGGGCCTCACCGCCGACCTGCACGACGACGGGGGCGGGTTCTTCTCGACGCTGCTGCCGTTCCGGGAGGTCCCGGCGTACCGGCTGCTCGTGACGTACGAGGAGACGGTGCGGGAGGTCGAGGACGCGTACCGTCTGCTGCCCGCGCTGGGCGAGTTCGACCTGCATCTGATCGGCGAGGGACGGCACGAGGAGCTGTGGACCGCGCTCGGCGCGCACCCCATGACCCACCAGGGCGTGAGCGGCACCCGCTTCACCGTGTGGGCGCCGAACGCGCGCGGGGTGCGGGTGGCGGGCGGGTTCAACTTCTGGGACGGCACCGGGCACCCGATGCGGTCGCTGGGCTCGTCCGGGGTGTGGGAGTTGTTCGTGCCGGAGGTCGGCGAGGGCGAGCTGTACAAGTTCGAGATCACCCGCCCCGACGGTTCGCGGACCCTGCGCGCCGACCCGATGGCGCGCCGCACGGAGGTCCCGCCGGCCACCTCGTCCGTCGTCACGTCCTCGCGGTACGAGTGGGGTGACGCACAGTGGCTGGAGCGGCGGGCCGGCGTGCCCGTGCACGAGGCGCCGTTCTCGGTGTACGAGGTGCATCTGCCGTCCTGGCGACCTGGCCTGACGTACCGTCAACTGGCTGATCAACTCCCCGCGTACGTGAAGGACCTCGGGTTCACCCATGTCGAGCTGATGCCGGTCGCCGAGCATCCCTACGGTCCGTCCTGGGGCTACCAGGTCACCGGGTTCTACGCGCCCACGGCCCGGCTCGGCACCCCGGACGACTTCAGGTACCTGGTGGACGCGCTGCACCGGGCGGGCATCGGGGTGCTGATGGACTGGGTGCCGGCACACTTCCCGCGCGACGAGTGGGCGCTGGCCGAGTTCGACGGCCGGCCGCTGTACGAGCACGAGGATCCGCTGCGGGCCGCCCATCCCGACTGGGGGACCCTGGAGTTCGACTTCGGGCGGCGTGAGGTGCGCAACTTCCTGGTCGCCAACGCCGTGTACTGGTGCGAGGAGTTCCACATCGACGGGCTGCGCGTGGACGCCGTCGCCTCGATGCTGTACCTCGACTACTCGCGCGAGCCCGGCCGGTGGACTCCGAACGAGCACGGCGGCCGGGAGAACCTGGACGCGGTGGCGTTCCTCCAGGAGATGAACGCGACGGTGTACCGCAGGGTGCCGGGGGTGGTGACGATCGCGGAGGAGTCCACGGCCTGGGACGGGGTCACCCGGGCCACCCATCACGGGGGCCCGAGCGGTTTCGGCGGGCTCGGTTTCGGGCTGAAGTGGAACATGGGCTGGATGCACGACTCACTCCGGTACATGAGCCACGAACCGGTCCACCGCAAGTACCACCACGGTGAGATGACGTTCTCGATGGTGTACGCCTACAGCGAGAACTACGTCCTGCCGATCTCGCACGACGAGGTGGTGCACGGCAAGCGGTCCCTGGTGTCGAAGATGCCCGGCGACTGGTGGCAGCAGCGTGCCGACCTGCGCGCCTACCTCGGCTTCATGTGGGCCCACCCGGGCAAGCAACTACTGTTCATGGGGCAGGAGTTCGCGCAGGGCGCCGAGTGGTCGGAGGCGCACGGCCCGGACTGGTGGCTGCTGGATCCGGCCTACGGCGCGGAGGCCGACCACCGCGGGGTGCGCGATCTGGTGCGCGACCTCAACACCGAGTACGGGCGCACCCCCGCGCTGTGGCGGTGCGACACCGAGCCGTCCGGCTTCCGGTGGGTGACCGGGGACGCCGCCGAGGACAACGTGGTCGCCTTCCTGCGGTACGACTCCGACGGCTCCCCGCTGCTCGCGGTGTCCCACTTCGCCCCCGTCGTCCGGCACGAGTACCGCGTCGGTGTCCCCGACGACGTGCCCGCCTGGCACGAGGTCCTGAACACCGACGCGGCCCGCTACGGCGGCAGCGACGTGGGCCGGCCGGACCCGGTCAAGCCGGAGCCGCAGGGGTGGCACGGCCTCCCGGCGAGCATCCGGCTGACCCTGCCGCCCCTGGCGACGGTGTGGCTGCGCCCGGCCTGAGCCCTGACGGGTGCGCTACGCCAGGGCGTCGGCCAGCGGCTTCGGCAGCGGCCCGGTGTGCAGGACGCCGAGCCGCTGGGTGGCGCGGGTCAGTGCCACGTACAGGTCGCTGGTGCCGTAGCGCCCCGGCTCGACCACGAGGACGGCGTCGAACTCCAGCCCCTTGGCCTGCCGCGGGTCGAGCAGCACGACGCCCTGTGTCAGATCGGGTTCGGCGCCGGCCGTCACCCCGTCCAGCCGGGCGGCCAGCGCGCGGTGCAGATCGCGCGGGGCGACGACGGCGAGCCGGCCGTCCTGCGGTCCGCCGAGTTCCGCGACGGCCTCGGCGACGGCGCCGGACAGGTCGTCGGTGGCGCGGGCCCAGGGGCGCACGCCGGTGGCGCGGACCGAGCCGGGCGGCTCGAAGCCGGGGTGTTCGGCGCGGACCACGGCCGCCGCGACGTCCATGATCTCGGCCGGGGTGCGGTAGTTGACGCCCAGCCGGGTGTGCTCCCAGCGGTCCTCGACGTACGGGGCGAGGATGTCCTTCCAGGAGCCGACACCGCCCGCCTCCGACGTCTGCGCGGGGTCGCCGACCAGGGTCATCGAGCGGGTCGGGCTGCGCCGCATCAGCAGCCGCCAGGCCATCGGCGACAGCTCCTGCGCCTCGTCGACGATGATGTGCCCGAACGCCCAGGTGCGGTCCGCCGCGGCCCGTTCGGCGGCGCTGCGGTGGTCGTCCTCCTCGTGCCGTTCGGCGAAGCGCTCGGCGTCGATGATGTCGTGCGCGGACAGCACCTCGGAGGACTCGGGGTCGCCCTCCTCCTTGTCCTCGAACTCGAAGGTCCGGGAGGCGTACGACACGTCCAGTACGCCCTGCGCGTAGGCGATCTGCGTGCGCCGCTCGCGGTCGGCCCGTTCGCGCGCCGGCCGGTCGTCCTCGCCGAGGAGTTCGGCGGCCTCGTCGAGCAGCGGCACGTCGGCTACGGTCCAGTGCCTGGTCACCGGGCGGCGGATCGCGGCGGCGTCCTCGGCGGGCAGGAAGCCCTCGGGCTCGGCGAGGAAGTCGGCGACCAGCCGCTGCGGGGTGAGCAGGGGCCACAACCGGTCGAGGGCGGACCACACTTCGGGGTTCTCTGCGAGTTCGTCGCGGATCTGGGTGATGTCGCTGGGGTCGAGCAGATTGGAGCCGTCGTAGGGGTCGGTGCCGATGCGTTCGGCGACCATGTCGGTGAGCGCGTTGAGGATGTGGCCCTCGAAGTACTCGCGGGACGCGTTGTGCGGCAGCCCGGCGGCGCGGGTGCGTTCCCGGGCGACCCGGACCAGGCCGTCGTCGAGCATCAGGATCTCGCGATCGTGCTCGATGGTGACCACCGGGTCGGGCAGTGCCTGCCGGGTGCGGACGACCTCGGCGAGGACGTCCGCCATGTCCGCCCGGCCCTTCACGGCGGCGGCCTCGGGGGTGTCCGCCCGGGTGGCCCGCACACCGGGGAACAGCTCGCCGACGGTCGAGAGGAGCACCCCGGTCTCGCCGAGGCTGGGCAGCACCTCGCCGATGTAGCCGAGGAACGCCGGGTTGGGTCCGACGATCAGGACGGCGCGGCGGGCCAGCAGTTCGCGGTACTCGTAGAGGAGGTAGGCGGCGCGGTGCAGGGCGACCGCGGTCTTGCCGGTGCCGGGGCCGCCCTCGACCACCAGCACACCCCGGTGCGGGGCGCGGATGATGCGGTCCTGGTCGGCCTGGATGGTGCGCACGATGTCGCCCATGCGGCCGGTGCGCGCGGAGCTGAGCGCGGCGAGCAGCACGGCGTCGCCGGTCGGGTCCTCGTGGCCGGTGCGGGTCTCGTCGCCGAGGTCGAGGATCTCGTCGTGCAGGGCGGTGACCCGGCGTCCCTCGCTGGTGATGTGCCGACGGCGCCTGAGGCCCATCGGGGTGTGGCCGGTGGCCAGGTAGAAGGGGCGGGCGACGTCGGCGCGCCAGTCGATCAGGACGGGGGTGCGCTCGGCGTCGTCGGCGCGCAGACCGATCCGGCCGATGTGGTGGGTGTCGCCCGAGGAGAGGTCGATCCGGCCGAAGCAGAGGGAGCCGTCCACCGCGTTCAGCGCGGCGAGCAGCCCGGACCGCTCGGCGACGAGGATGTCCCGCTCCAGCCTGGCCTGCATGGGCGTGTCGCCCTGGCCGAGCGCGTCCGTGACGGACACCTCGGTGTCGCCGCGCAGGGCGTCCACCCGTGCGTACAGTCCGTCGATGAATTCCTGTTCCTGTCGGAATTCATGGTCCGGAAATTCGCTGTTTGACAATTCCGCTCCCGCCCGGATACACTGTGCCTACTGAACTTCACTGTGACTTGCCGCAATTGAAGTCGCAAGTCAATGAATATACGCACCGAAAACCCCCGGGCGCAATTACCCGGGGGTTTTCCCGTGTCCGGTACCGGCGCGGGACGGCGGCTCAGATCACCTCGGCCAGTTCCTCCAGCAGCCGCCGCTTGGGCCTGGCGCCCACCATCGACCGCAGCGGCTCCCCGTCCCGGAACACCATGAACGTCGGCATCGACAGCACCTTGTACGCGTTGGTGGTCGCCGGGTTGGCGTCCACGTTCAGCTGCACGACCTTCAGCCGCTCGCCCTGCTCGGCGGCGAGCGCGCTCAGCACCGGCACCATCTGCCGGCACGGCGGACACCAGTCGGCGGTGAACTCCACCAGCACCGGCAGCTCGGCTCCGATCACCTCCGTCGCGAAGTCCGCGTCAGTCACTTCCATCACGCCTTCCGCCCTGCTCATCCGTGCCGCCCTCCGAGTTCGCACACCGGTTCCGGACCTCCCGGAACCGCAGCGTCGACGGCCAACTCGTCCCGCGCCCTCTCCGCCCGGGCCAGCTGCTCCCCGACGCTCGCCCGTACGGTCTGCAGCTCGCCGATGAGCGTGTCGAGTTCGTCCAGCTTGCGCCGGTAGACCGCGAGCGACGCGGGGCACGAGTCGCCCTCGGGGTGCCCGGCCCGCAGACACTCCACGAACGGCCGGGTCTCCTCCAGCTCGAACCCGAAGTCCTGGAGCGTCCGGATCTGCCGCAGCAGTTTCAGGTCGTTCTCGTCGTACGTCCGGTGGTTGTTGCCCGTACGCCGCGCGGGCAGCAGTCCCCGTGACTCGTAGTACCGCAGCGTCCGTGTGGTGGTTCCGGCGCGTGCGGCCAGCTCGCCGATTCGCATACCGGTGAACGTACGCCTTGACGTCGGCGTCAGGGCAAGACCGGGCGGGGCGGCGAAAGAGCCGAGCGGCCGGGCTCACGGGGGAAGGAGTCCGGCCGCTCGGCGGCGGGGGAAGCCCGGGAGGGCTGTGCGCTTCAGGCCTTGGCGAGTTCCTTCTCGCCGCCCGCTGCGGCGGGGGCCTCGGCGCGGTCGGCGGGGCCGGTGCCGTCGTGGTCGTCCAGCAGGGTGGTCTCGTCGAAGGGGATGGCCCCGGAGAGGACCTGGTTCACCCGCTCCTTGTCGATCTCCTTGGTCCAGGTGCCGATCAGCACCGTGGCGACCGCGTTGCCCGCGAAGTTGGTCAGGGCGCGGGCCTCGCTCATCAGGCGGTCGATGCCGACGATCAGGCCGATGCCGTCCACCAGAGCCGGCTTGTGCGACTGCAGACCACCGGCCAGCGTCGCCAGGCCGGCACCGGAGACACCGGCGGCGCCCTTGGAGGCGATCAGCAGGAAGAGCAGCAGCGTGATCTGCTCGCCGATCGCCATCGGCGTGCCCAGGGCGTCGGCGATGAACAGCGAGGCCATGGTCATGTAGATCATGGTGCCGTCGAGGTTGAAGGAGTAACCGGTCGGGACGGTGATGCCGACCACCGGCTTGCTGACGCCCACGTGCTCCATCTTCGCGATGAGCCGCGGCAGCGCCGACTCGGACGAGGAGGTGGACAGGATCAGCAGGAACTCACGGCCCAGGTACTTGAACAGGCTCCAGACGTTCAGACCCGCGACGATCCGCAGCAGCGCGCCGAGCACCACGAAGATGAACAGCGCACAGGTGATGTAGAAGCCGAGCATCAGCACCGCGAGGCTCTTCAGCGCGTCCAGGCCCGCCGAGCCGGTGACCGCGGCCATGGCGCCGAACGCACCGATCGGGGCGGCCCACATGATCATGGCGAGGACCCGGAAGACCAGCCGCTGGATGTGCTCGATACCCCGCAGGACCGGCTGGCCGGCGTTGCCCATGGCCTGCAGCGCGAAGCCGCACAGCAGGGCGACCAGCAGGGTCTGCAGGACCTCGCCCTGGGTGAAGGCGGACACGATCGTGGTCGGGATGATGCCGAGCAGGAACTCGGTGGTGTCCTTGGCCTCCGCGTCGACCTGGGCCTGACCGGTCTCCTTGACCGCGTCGGTGACCGCGAGACCCGTACCCGGGTCCAGGATGTTGCCGACGACCAGGCCGATGCCGAGCGCGACCAGCGACATGATCAGGAAGTAGACCATGGCGATACCGCCGACGGCACCGACCTTGGCGGCCTTCCGCACGGAGCCGATGCCCAGCACGATGGTGCAGAAGATGATCGGCGAGATCATCATCTTGATCAGGCTCACGAAGCCGGTGCCGATCGGCTTCAGCTCGACCGCGAAGTCGGGGGCTATCAGACCGACGGCGATACCGAGGGCGACCGCGATGATCACCGCGATGTAGAGATAGTGCGTGCGGTCCCGCTTCACTTTGGGAGCGGCAGGTGCCGTATCGGTGGTGCTGGTCACGGCGGCCTCCTTGATGACGTCGTCGGCATCGACCGGCGTGCGGCTCACGTCCGGGGGATGGGATTTCGGGGAACGCCGTGACTATGTCCCGTCTTGTGAGCGTGGTCACCCTTCCGTTCATTTAGTTCACGCCTGCACGGCAGGCACACTGTCGGGATGCGCATCGCCCTCCCCAGGCCCCGCAGTCTCGCGGGCCAGCTCTTCGCCATGCAGGCGGTGCTGATAGCGGTCCTCGTGGTGGGATACGCGCTGTTCAGCTACTTCAGCGACCGCGGCCAGGCGGAGGAGGCGGCGAGCCACCAGGCACGGGCCGTGGCCCTCTCGGTGGCCGACTCCCCCTCGGTACGCGAGTCGATCCGTACCTCCGATCCCTCGGCCACGCTCCAGCCGTACGCGCTGGCGGTGGTGCGCGACACCGACGTCGACTTCGTCACGATCATGAACCCGCAGGGCATCCGCTGGACCCACCCCGACCCGCACCAGCTCGGCCTGCCCTTCCGCGGCCACACCGCGCCCGCCCTGGCGGGCCGGACGTTCACCGAGACCTACACCGGCACCCTCGGCCCGTCCGTCCGCGCGGTCACCCCGGTCCGGGACGGCGACCGGATCGTCGGCCTGGTCAGCGCGGGCATCCGGGTCGAGGAGATCAGCCAGCGCGCGCAGGCCCAGCTGACGGCCCTGCTGGCGGTCGCGTCCGGTGCGCTCGGACTGGGCGCGATCGGCACGTACGTCATCAACGCCCGCCTGCGCCGGCACACCCACGGAATGAACGCGAGGGAACTCAGCCACATGCACGACTACCATCAGGCCGCGCTGCACGCCGTGCGTGAGGGGCTGCTGATGCTGGACGGGCAGTACAGGGTGGCGCTGATCAACGACGGTGGCAGGGAGCTGCTGGGGGTGGCTCCGGAGGAGGACGTGGTGGGCAGGTCGGTCGCGGAGCTCAGCCTCCCGACGCCGCTGACGGGCGCGCTGCTCGCCTCGGAGCCCCGGGTGGACGAGGTGCATCTCACCGCGGACCGGGTGCTGGTGGTGAACACCTCACCGGTGTCGGGCGGTGAGCGGCGCGGTTCGGTGGTGACGCTGCGCGACGTGACCGAGCTCCAGTCGATGATGGGCGAGCTGGACTCGGAGCGGGGCTTCACGCAGGCACTGCGCTCGCAGGCGCACGAGGCGGCGAACCGGCTGCATACCGTCGTCTCGCTGATCGAGCTGGGCCGGGCCGAGGAGGCGGTGGACTTCGCGACCGCCGAGCTGGAACTCGCCCAGGCGCTCACCGACCAGGTGGTGGCGGCGGTGGGCGAGCCGGTGCTGGCCGCACTGCTGCTGGGCAAGACGGCCCAGGCCCACGAGCGGGGTGTGGAGCTGGTGGTCTCGCCGGCCAGCCGGCTGGACGACGGGCTGCTGCCGGACAGCCTGCCCGCCCGCGACCTGGTCACCATCCTGGGCAACCTGATCGACAACGCGGTGGACGCGGCGCAGGGCGGCATCAGTGCCCGGGTGACGGTCACGGCCCTCACCGACGCCGGCACGGAGCTGATGCTGCAGGTGTCCGACACCGGTCCGGGCGTGGCCCCGGACCACACCGAGGCGGTCTTCCAGCAGGGCTTCACGACCAAGCCGTCGGGGCCGGACGGCCGGGGGCTGGGGCTGGCGCTGGTACGGCAGGCGGTGCACCGGCACGGCGGCGCACTGACGGTGACCTCGGCGGAGGAGGGCGGCGCCTGCTTCGAGGTGCGGCTCCCGCTGCGTCCCGCCTGCGTGGCCACGGCCGGCAGCGGCACGGACGCGAAGAGCGTCGGCTCCGGCACGGGAGGCGGGGCATGACCGACAGACCCATCCGCGTCCTGGTGGTGGAGGACGACCCGGTCGCCGCCGACGCCCATGTGATGTACGTCGGCCGGGTGCCCGGGTTCGTCGTGGTCGGCAAGGCGACGACGGGCGCCGAGGCCCGCCGGGCACTGGAGCGCACCCCCGTCGACCTGCTCCTCCTCGACCTGCATCTGCCCGATGTGCACGGACTGCAGCTGGCCCGCTCCCTGCGGACGGCCGGACACCACGCGGACGTCGTCGCGGTGACGTCGGCACGGGACCTCGCGGTGGTGCGCGAGGGGGTGTCGCTGGGCGTCGTCCAGTACGTGCTGAAACCGTTCACCTTCGCGACGCTGCGGGACCGCCTGGTGCGGTACGCCGAGTTCCGCGCGGCCGTGGGCGAGGCCAGCGGCCAGGCCGAGGTGGACCGCGCGCTGGCCACCCTGCGCGCCCCCGGACCGGCCGCCCTGCCCAAGGGCCTGAGCGCACCGACCCTGGAGCGGGTGACGGTGGCCCTGCGTGACGCAGGTGAGGGCCTGACCGCGAGCGGGGTGGCGGAGGCGGTGGGCATCTCCCGCATCACCGCCCGCCGCTACCTGGAACACCTGGTGGACGCGGGCCGCGCCGCCCGGCGCCCGCAGTACGGGACCGTGGGGCGGCCGGAGTTGCAGTACCGGTGGGTGACGGGGCGGTGAGGTGCTGAGGCACCGGAGCCTTCACCGGGTACGGGTGCCCTGCCCACGCCCCGCACCGCGCGTCCCGCAGGCCCGGGTGGTGCGGGCGCTCGCGGCCTGTCCGCTCCCCAGCTTCCGCTCCGCCTCGACCGGCTCGACCGGCTCGACCGGCCGTTCCCGCTGACGATCCTCTTCGTACCGGGTCCGCCGACCACCGCGATCACGGTCCCGGTTTCGGCGCCGGGCGGGGCGGCCGGCGCCGGTCAGAAGACCGACTCGGCCTCGTCCATGCGGTCCTGCGGGACCGTCTTCAGTTCGGTGACGGCTTCCGCGAGCGGGACCATCACGATGTCGGTGCCGCGCAGCGCGGTCATTCGGCCGAACCGCCCCTGGTGCGCGGCCTCCACCGCGTGCCAGCCGAAGCGGGTGGCGAGCACCCTGTCGTACGCGGTCGGCGTGCCACCGCGCTGGGTGTGGCCGAGGATGACCGGCCTGGCCTCCTTGCCGAGGCGGCGCTCCAGTTCACCGGCGAGCGCCGTGCCGATGCCCTGGAAGCGCTCGTGGCCGAACTTGTCGATCTCGCCCTTGCCGTAGTCCATGGTGCCCTCGGCGGGGTGGGCGCCCTCGGCGACGCAGATCACCGCGAACTTCTTGCCGCGGGCGAAGCGCGCCTCGACCATCTTGACCAGCTGGGCCGGATCGAAGGCCCGCTCGGGCAGGCAGATGCCGTGGGCGCCGGCGGCCATGCCGGACTCCAGGGCGATCCAGCCCGCGTGCCGGCCCATGACCTCGACGACCATCACCCGCTGGTGGGACTCGGCGGTGGTCTTCAGCCGGTCCATCGCCTCGGTGGCGACGCCGACGGCGGTGTCGAAGCCGAAGGTGCGGTCGGTGGAGGAAATGTCGTTGTCGATCGTCTTCGGGACGCCGACCACCGGCAGTCCCGCGTCCGACAGCATGCGGGCGGCGGTGAGCGTGCCCTCGCCGCCGATCGGGATGAGCACGTCGATGCCGAAGTCGCGGATCATGTCGGAGGCGTTCTCGCAGGCCTCGCGGAGCCGGTCGCGCTCCAGCCGGGAGGAACCGAGGATGGTGCCGCCGCGGGCCAGGATGCCGCTGACCGCGTTGAGGTCGAGGGTCCGGTAGTGGCCGTCGAGCAGACCCGCGTAGCCGTCCTCGAAGCCGATGACCTCGTCGCCGTAGTTGTCGACCGCTCGGTGCACAACCGACCGGATCACGGCGTTCAGGCCGGGGCAGTCGCCGCCTGCGGTGAGAACTCCGATACGCATCGTGTTGTCGTCTCCTGGTCGCTGTGTATACCGGTGAGCCAACTTCGATTGTTCCATGCCGCCCGGCACGCCGGGCCCGCCGTCCCGGCCGCCCACCGGTTCCCCGCCCCGGCCCCCGTGCCCCGGGCTCTGGGGGCCGCACCCACGGGCGGACGCCCCCCACCAGCGCCGGAGGTACTGTCGAAGGGGATCGGCTCGCCTCGGCGAGCGCGGCGTACGGGCCGGATCCCGCAGGGCCGACAAGCACCGCGAGACCCCCCGACGAAACGGAGCACGCGTGACCCGCAGTGTGTACGTGACCAGCATCGAACGAGGCGACGGCCGCCAGGTCGTCGAACTGGGGGTCATGGAACTCCTGACCCGGCAGGTCGACCGGGTGGGCGTCTTCCGTCCCCTGGTGCACGAAGGCCCCGACCGCCTCTTCGAGCTGCTGCGCGCCCGCTACCGGCTCACCCAGGACCCGGCGACCGTCTACGGCATGGACTACCAGGAGGCGTCCGCCCTCCAGGCCGAACGCGGCTCCGACGCACTGGTGTCGACGCTGGTCGACCGGTTCCACGCCGTCGCCCGCGACTACGACGTCGTCCTCGTCCTCGGCACCGACTACGCCGACACCCAGTTCCCGGACGAGTTGTTCCTCAACGCCCGCCTCGCCAACGAGTTCGGCGCCTCGGTGATCCCGGTCGTCGGCGGCCGCAGGCAGAGCTCCGAGTCGGTGCGCGACGAGACCCGCAACGCCTTCCGCGCCTACGAGACGCTGGGCTGCGACGTGCTCGCCATGGTGGTCAACCGGGTGGCCGTCGAGGACCGGGACGAGATCGCCGAGCGGCTCGCCTCCCGGCTGCCGGTGCCCTGCTACGTCCTGCCCGACGAACCCGCGCTGGCCGCCCCCACCGTGGCCCAGATCGCCCACACCCTGGGCGCGAAGGTGGTGCTCGGCGACGACTCCGGGCTGGCCCGCGACGCCCTGGACTTCGTCTTCGGCGGCGCCATGCTGCCCAACCTCCTCGCCGCCCTGACCCCGGGCTGCCTGGTCATCGCCCCGGGCGACCGCGCCGACCTGGTCGTCGGCACGCTGGCCGCGCACAGCACCAACACGCCGCCGATAGCCGGGGTGCTGCTGACCCTGGACGAGGTGCCCGACGACCGCATCCTCACCCTCGCCGCCCGTCTCGCCCCCGGCACCCCGGTGCTGTCGGTGCCCGGCAACAGCTTCCCCACCGCCGAGCAGCTGTTCTCCCTGGAGGGGAAGCTGAACGCGGCCACCCCGCGCAAGGCGGAGACCGCGCTCGGTCTCTTCGAGCGGTACGCCGACACCGCCGACCTCACCCGGCGGGTCTCCGCACCCAGCAGCGACCGCGTCACGCCGATGATGTTCGAGCACAAGCTGCTCGAACAGGCCCGCTCCGACCTCAGGCGGGTCGTCCTGCCCGAGGGCGGCGAGGAGCGGGTGCTGCACGCGGCCGAGGTGCTGCTGCGCCGGGGCGTGTGCGAGCTCACCCTGCTGGGACCGGTCGACCACATCCGCAAGAAGGCCGCCGACCTCGGCATCGCCCTCGGCGACACCCAGCTGATCGACCCGGCCACCTCCGAGCTGCGCAACGCCTTCGCCGAGAAGTACGCCGCCCTCCGCGCCCACCGCGGGGTCAGCGTCGAGCTGGCCTACGACGTCGTCTCGGACCCGAACTACTTCGGCACGCTGATGGTGGAGGAAGGTTTCGCCGACGGCATGGTGTCCGGCTCGGTGCATTCCACGGCCGCGACCATCCGGCCGGCCTTCGAGATCATCAAGACCCGGCAGGACTCCTCGATCGTGTCCTCCGTCTTCTTCATGTGCCTGGCCGACCGGGTTCTGGTCTATGGCGACTGCGCGGTCAACCCCGACCCGGACGCCGAGCAGCTCGCCGACATCGCCGTGCAGTCGGCGGCCACGGCCGCGCGGTTCGGGGTGGAGCCGCGGATCGCGATGCTGTCGTACTCGACGGGTACGTCCGGCTCCGGCGCCGACGTCGACAAGGTGCGCGAGGCGACCGAGCTGGTGCGGGCCCGCCGCCCCGACCTCAAGATCGAGGGGCCGATCCAGTACGACGCGGCCGTGGAGCCGTCGGTCGCGGCGACCAAGCTGCCGGGCTCCGAGGTCGCCGGACAGGCGACCGTGCTGATCTTCCCCGACCTGAACACCGGCAACAACACCTACAAGGCCGTGCAGCGCTCGGCCGGCGCGATCGCGGTCGGCCCGGTGCTGCAGGGTCTGCGCAAGCCGGTCAACGACCTGTCCCGGGGTGCCCTCGTCCAGGACATCGTCAACACCGTCGCCATCACGGCGATCCAGGCCCAGTCCGCCACGTCCTCCCCGATCGAGAAGGCAGCCATCCAGTGAGTACCCGCGTCCTCGTCCTCAACTCCGGCTCCTCATCGGTGAAGTACCAGCTGCTGGACATGAGGGACCGCAGCCGGCTCGCGTCCGGTCTGGTCGAGCGGATCGGCGAGCGGACCTCGCTGGTCCGGCACACGCCGCTGGTGTCGGGCGGGAAAACACGGGAGCGGACCGGTCCGGTCACCGACCACGACGCCGCCCTGAAGGCGATGGCCGAGGAACTGGCCTTCGACGGGCTGGGGCTCGACTCCCCCGAACTGGCCGCGATCGGGCACCGGGTGGTGCACGGCGGGATGCACTTCACCGAGCCGACCGTCGTGGACGACGCGGTGCTCGCCGAGATCGAGCGGCTCATCCCGGTCGCCCCGCTGCACAATCCTGCCAACCTGACGGGCATCCGTACCGCCACGGCGCTGCGCCCGGACCTGCCGCAGGTCGCCGTCTTCGACACCGCCTTCCACACCACGATGCCGGAGTCGGCCGCCCGCTACGCGATCGACGTGCAGACCGCCGACGAGCACCGCGTCCGCCGCTACGGCTTCCACGGCACCTCGCACGCGTATGTGTCCCGGGAGACGGCCCGGCTGCTCGGGAAGGCACCCGAGGACGTGAACGTCATCGTGCTGCACCTGGGCAACGGGGCGTCCGCCTCGGCGGTGCGGGGCGGGAGGTGCGTGGACACCTCCATGGGGCTGACGCCCTTGGAAGGACTGGTGATGGGTACCCGGTCCGGAGACATGGACCCGGCCGTCATCTTCCATTTGATGCGCGTTGGCGAAATGTCCGCCGACGAGATCGACACTCTTCTCAACAAGAAGAGCGGACTGGTCGGTCTGTGCGGTGACAACGACATGCGGGAGATCCGCCGCCGGGTCGACGCGGGCGACGAACAGGCGAAGCTCGCGTTCGACATCTACATTCACCGTCTGAAGAAGTACATCGGCGCCTATTACGCCGTTCTCGGACGGGTGGACGCGGTGGCGTTCACCGCCGGGGTCGGCGAGAACGCCGCTCCGGTGCGGGAGGCGGCCGTGGCGGGCCTGACGGAACTGGGTCTGGCGGTCGACGCCGAGCGCAACGGCGCGCGCGGTGACGGGCCGCGGCTGATCTCGCCCGCGGGTGCGCGGGTCGCGGTCGCCGTGGTACCGACGGATGAGGAAATGGAGATCGCCACACAGACCTACGCACTGGCCGGAAAGCGCAATTGAGCAGCGACTTTCTCATATGTATCTTCCGCCAGACGGAATATTCCGGAGCGAAACAAACCGATAGGATCGCCCCATGCGCCGTTCCAAAATCGTCTGTACTCTCGGCCCCGCGGTCGACTCCCACGAGCAGCTCGTCGCCCTGATCGAAGCCGGCATGAACGTGGCCCGCTTCAACTTCAGCCACGGCTCGCACGCCGAGCACCAGGGCAGGTACGACAGGGTCCGTGCCGCCGCCAAGGAGACCGGCAGGGCCATCGGTGTCCTCGCCGACCTCCAGGGTCCGAAGATCCGCCTGGAGACCTTCGCCGAGGGCCCCGTCGAGCTGGTGCGCGGTGACGAGTTCACCATCACCACCGAGGACGTCCCCGGCGACCGGACCATCTGCGGAACGACCTACAAGGGCCTGCCGGGTGACGTCTCCCGCGGCGACCAGGTGCTGATCAACGACGGCAACGTCGAGCTGAAGGTGCTGGACGTCGAGGGCACCCGGGTGCGGACGATCGTCATCGAGGGCGGTGTCATCTCCGACCACAAGGGCATCAACCTGCCCGGTGCGGCCGTGAACGTGCCCGCGCTGTCCGAGAAGGACATCGAGGACCTGCGGTTCGCGCTGCGCATGGGCTGCGACCTGGTCGCCCTGTCCTTCGTCCGGGACGCCAAGGACGTGGCCGACGTCCACCGCGTGATGGACGAGGAGGGCCGCCGGGTGCCCGTCATCGCCAAGGTGGAGAAGCCGCAGGCGGTGGCGAACATGGAGGACGTCGTGATGGCGTTCGACGGTGTGATGGTCGCCCGCGGCGACCTGGCCGTCGAGTACCCGCTCGAGAAGGTCCCCATGGTGCAGAAGCGCCTGATCGAGCTGTGCCGGCGCAACGCGAAGCCGGTGATCGTGGCGACCCAGATGATGGAGTCGATGATCACCAACTCCCGTCCGACCCGCGCCGAGGCCTCCGACGTGGCCAACGCGATCCTGGACGGCGCCGACGCGGTCATGCTGTCGGCCGAGTCGAGCGTGGGCGCGTACCCGATCGAGACCGTGCGGACGATGTCGAAGATCGTCCAGGCGGCCGAGCAGGAGCTGCTCTCCAAGGGCCTGCAGCCGCTGGTGCCCGGCAAGAAGCCGCGCACTCAGGGCGGTTCGGTGGCCCGCGCGGCCTGCGAGATCGCCGACTTCCTCGGCGGCAAGGGCCTGGTGGCCTTCACCCAGTCCGGCGACACGGCCCGGCGGCTGTCCCGCTATCGCGCCGTCCAGCCGATCCTGGCGTTCACCACGGACGAGGCCACCCGCAACCAGCTCGCGCTCAGCTGGGGTGTGGAGTCGCACGTCGTGCCGTTCGTGAACAGCACCGACGAGATGGTCGACCTGGTCCAGCAGGAGCTGGTCCGGCTCCACCGCTTCGACGAGGGCGACATCGTGGTGATCACCGCCGGCTCGCCGCCCGGCGTCCCCGGCACCACCAACATGGTCCGCGTCCACCACCTGGGCGGCCCCACCGGCTGACCCGTCCGCGTGCACACCACCGAGGGCGTCCCCTGAAGAAGGGGGCGCCCTCGGTGGTGTGCGGCTCCCGGAAGGGGCTGATGCCCGTACTCAGGTGACGTACTGATGCAGGCCCGGCACGTGCAGGGTTCCGCCGAACTGGCCGGCCTGCTGGACCGTCACATCGGTGAAGTAGATCAGGGGGATGTTGAGCGGCGGCGGGTTCTCGGGGTCGAAGGTGACCGGGATCAGCCCGAGCAGCTTGCCGGAGATGCGCTCCGTGTACATCACGGTGTCGCCCTCGCGGATGGTGGACGTCGAGCCCTTGGCCGCCTGCACGTGGTAGGTCCTGCCGATCGACTTGTCCTCGACCGTCTGGTGCAGGTCGCCGATGTCGGTGCCGTCGGAGATGACGTACTTCAGGACCTTCTTGACTTTGCCGCTCGCGGTCCGGACCTCGACGATGCCCTGGTAGTCGGCACCTTTCAGCAGCAGCGAACTGGCGTTCAGGAACCAGGGTTCGTCGGGCAGCGGGACCCCGTTGTCGACCCCGCCCTCGGCGTCGGTGGCGACCGGACAGCCGTCGAGGTCGGTCGCGGCACTCTCGGACGACGCGGACGACGCGGACGGGCTCGGCGAGGCGGTGACGGGACCCGCCGACTCCGGGGTCTCCGGGGCCGCCGGGGCCGCCGGGGTCTCGGCCGCCTCCGCCACCCCGGCCGCTGTGTCGGCGGCTTCCCCGGCAGTGTCCTTCGCGGTTTCGGTGGCCTTCCCGGCGGTCTCCTCCGCCTCGTCCTCAGCGGCTCCGCCCTCGTCCGCGGAGGCCGCCGGGGTGGGGCTCGGGCTCTCCTCGGCTTTCTTGTCCTCGGGGGGCAAGACGTCCTTGACGGCGCCCCCGATGTCCTCGAGAAGGTTGCGCGCGGTCTCCGAGGGTGCCGGTGCGGGTTCGCCCTGGTCGTCACCGGAGTCCTGCTCGCCCGGGGGCGCGGACGGGGCGGGCGCGGGCTCGGCCTTGTCGTCGGAACCTGAATCCTGTGAAGAGGACGAGCCGTTGTCCGCGCCCTGGTCCGGGCCGGGGTTCACGGTCCGGCCACCCCCGGCGGTGGCCGGGGGACCCGGCTCCGCGGCGGGTGCCTCGTCCGGGATCACCGGGTCGCTCGCCGGGACGGACGGGCCGGGCGCGGAGGACGCGTCGTCCTTCCCGGCGTTCTCCAGGGCCGCCACGCAGTCCTTGTACTCGTCGGCGGTCAGGTTCTTCGACTGCGGCTGGTCCTCGGCCTGGGCGAGAGTCGGTGTGAACCCCATTCCCATGAGGACGGCGGTCGGCATCGCCGCGAGGGCGATCGCTTTTCCGGCAGGCATGTGGAACCTGGTGAGCAGCGGCTTCTTGGGTGCCGCGTGGCGCGGCCCGGTTCTCACACGGAACGTCTCCACATCGGTCCCGCGGGTCACCTCGTCAGCCGGCACTGTGCCTCCCGTTCGCCCCGTTCGTCGGGCTCGTTCCTGACAGATCGTTCTCCGCCTGTGCCTCAGAAGCCTGGGAGGGACCCCCATCGCCCCTTGCCGTGGTGTCCTTCACGGATCCCGTGGCCGTGGTGTCGGGTTCCGCACCCTGCGGAAAGCCGCCCCGGCCCGGAAGGTCCGCCTGCGGCTCCTGCTCGGGCGGGACGCCCGGCGCCCACGAAACGGCCATCGCCCCACCGACCAGCGCAAGCAGGAAACCGATGATGAAGCCGCCGAAATTGGACACCGGAACGGAGACGAGCCCCAGCAGGATCGCCGCGACACCCGCGAAGACCCGGATGTGCTCCTGGACCCACAGGCTGATGCCCAGGACGACCAACAGCACCCCGATGATCAGAGACCCCGCGCCCGCGGTGGTCGCCATCGCCAGCGTCAGGTGACCGATCCGGAGATTCGCGTACGGGAAGTACATGATCGGAAAGCCGCCGAGCGCGACGAACAGGCCGGCCCAGAACGGCCGTGCGCCTCGCCAGGCACGGAACTGCTGCCTGCGGTGGGTGAACTGGCCGGAGGCGGCAGGAGTCTCGGCGCTCATGGAAAACAGCTCCCTGGTACGGCTTTGCTGTGGTGGTGATGTGCGCCGCGTGTGAAGACGCGGCGGGAAGGTGGACGGGCGGGGGCGCCACCGGCTCCCCCGCCCGTCATCGAGTGCTCAGTAGCACTCCTTGACCCCCGCGGACAGCGACATCTTCAGCCCGCTGAGCTTGAAGGTTCCGGCGGTGGTCGCCCACGCCGTCTGCTTCACCTTGGTCAGCGTGGCCGAGTCGGCCTGCTGGGCGAAGCCGTACGGGTTCGCCTGCTCGTTGCCGCCCTTCATGCCCGGACCCTTGCTGGCGTCCTTGGCGGCCACACCGATGTCGATGCCGTGGAAGGTGGCATCGGCCTGGAGGTCCGCGACGTCGATGTACAGGTTCTGCGCACTGACCGGAGTGTCGCCACCGCCGGCCTTCAGCGTCAGACTGACCGAGCCGAGCCCCGGGATGCCCGGGGTCACCACGGACTGGCACATGTTCGTGATCTTCGCGGACTTGAACGCCGAGACCGCGACGGGGTGAGCCGTCTTCTCGCCCTTCAGCGTGTAACCCTCGTCGAGCGCTCCGTACTGGGAGAAGCCCGTACCGTCGAGCCGGTCCGCCGTCACCTTGAACGACTGGCCGGAGACACTGAACGACGCGGCGAGAGCGCCCTGCGCGAGCGCGACGCCCATACCGGCCGTGACGGCCACACAGGGCACCATCACCACGGCGAACCGCTTCCATCTGGTCCCGCCACGCACCTGGGACTCCATATTTCCTCCTTCTCGGACGTACATCTCCTGCCCTGACGCACCGCCAACAGGCGGGCAGCCGGGCAGGGATGGGAGAAGTGCTACGTCCTCGGGAAGAAGAGCGCCGCACTCGGCAGCGCACGAAGCGCCCGAATCACCGGCGATCACCCCCGAGCGACAACCACTGGTCGCGCCTGACACGCATCACGCACAACCTGCTGGACAGGCTTCGCCGGGTGAGCGAAGACCCCCCTGCCCAAGAACCGGCTCCACTGCCGCCGGCTCTGCTCGGTGGGGACCCAGGAGCGCCCGCGTCCCGACCGGCTGTCGGAGTACGGGCAATGGACCGAGCGTCGCCGATCGTGGTGCATTCTCGCCGCCCGCACAAGGGGGTTCATTACTCGCCGGTAATGACTGAACGACCGGAGGGCGACCCGGCGACACCGGACGGCGACCCTCGGTGTCCTGCGGGGGGCGGACAAAACATTTGAAGCCCGGACGGAGTCCGACAGATCGACGTACGCGACTTACTCGCAGTAACAGCGGCCGCGCTTTGCCAAGTTTCGGCAAAGCGCGGCCGCACGGGCCTCCGGTCGGCCAATCTTTCACTCGGGCACCACCGGCCCGGAAACCGCCTCGGGCGGCCGGGCAAAAGGCCCCAACCCGCTCAGAACAGGGCGCGCGCCAGCGCTCTGCGCGCGGCGATCACGCGCGGGTCCTCGGCCCCGACCACCTCGAACAGCTCGAGCAGGCGCACCCGCACGGCCTCGCGGTCGTCGCCGGCCGTGCGCCCCACCGTCTCGATGAGCCGGCCGAAGGCGTCCTCGACATGACCGCCCACCAGGTCCAGGTCGGCGGCGGTGATCTGCGCCTCGACGTCCTGCGGCTTCCCGGCGGCGTCCGCGCGCACCCGCTGCGGGTCCAGACCCTCCACCCGCTGGAGCAACTCGGCCTGGGCGAGCCCCAGCTGGGCCTCCGGGTTGCCCGGGTCGTCGGTGAGCACGTTCTTGTACGCCTGGATCGCGCCGCCCAGGTCACCGGCGTCCAGCGCCCGCACGGCGGCCTCCAGCAGGGCGTCGTACGGACCGACGGGCGCCTCTGCGCCCGACGCGGCACCGCCGCCGCCCGGCACGGCGTCGGGGTCGACGGTGAGCCCGGTCAGACCGAAGCGCTCCTCGGCGACCTGCACCAGCTGGTCCAGGGTCTGGCGGATCTGCGTCTCGCCCGCGGCCCCCTGGAAGAGCGGCAGCGCCTGCCCGGCCACCACCGCGAACACCGCGGGAATGCCCTGGATACCGAACTGCTGCATCAGCATCTGGTTGGCGTCGACGTCGATCTTGGCGAGCAGGAAGCGCCCGTCGTACTCGACGGCGAGCCGCTCCAGGACGGGGCTCAGCTGCTTGCAGGGCTCACACCATTCGGCCCAGAAGTCGATGACGACCGGGACCTCGGTGGACCGCTGCAGGACGTCGCTCTCGAAGCCGGCCTCGTCGACGTCGATGACGAGGTCGGCCGGGGAGACCGCGCCCCCGCCGCCCTGCCGGGCCGCCTCCGCGCGGGCCTGCTCCGCCTTCGTCTTGGCCTCCTGGGCCGCCTTCACCGCGGCGAGGTCGACGACTCCGCTCATGGACATGTTCCGTGGCTGCATACGTCTATCCTCCCCCGTACCCCGCGTGTCTGTGAAAACGCCGGGAAACCCGGGCGCCCGCGTACTCTTCGGCACCGGGTCCCCACCCGCGCCAGTGGTCGTCGCTCGAGCGGGCCGGCCGTTCCGTTCGGACCGCCCACACTTCCGCTACGGGTCGTAGCGTAACGCCCGGCACGGCGCACGGGCCGGGCCACCCCGGTGATCTCCCTCACGCTCCCCTCGCGGCGACACGGGCACCGGCGGATAGGGTCGTGCCCATGCAGAGCAGTACCGGTCGGCCCCCCGCCACTCGTACCGGACGCCCGCGCAGCGCAGCGGCGGACACCGCGATCCTGGCCGCGACGCGGGAGGCCCTGGTCGAACTGGGATGGTCCAAGCTCACCCTGGGGGACGTCGCGAGCCGCGCGGGAGTCGCCAAGACCACCCTCTACCGGCGCTGGGCGGGCAAGAACGAGCTGGTCGTGGACGCGGTCGCCGAACTCTTCGACGAACTCGAACTCCCCGACCGCGGCAGCCTCGCCGCGGACATCGAGGGCGTGGTCCTCCAGCTCGCGGCGCTGCTGTCCCGACCGGAGGCCAGGTGCGGACTGATGGCGGCGGTCGCGGAGTCCACCCTCGACGAGGCTCTGCGCGAACGCATCCGCACCTCGATCGTCCAACGCCAGAAACGCCTGGTCCACACCGGCCGCGCCCGCGCCCAGACACGCGGCGAACTGCCGCCCGACCCCGACCCGGCCGAGGCGGCCCGCACCGTGGACCTGATCTTCGACATGGTCGCCGGCGCGGTGGTGCACCGCACGCTGGTCAGCGGACGCCCGGCGGACGAGGAGTGGGTCCACGACCTCACCCGCGTCCTCCTCACCGGCCTCACCGCCCCCGACCCCGTCCCGTAGCCGGGTCCGGGGCCGGGGCGGGGACGGCGGTCAGAAGCCCGCGGGCTCGGTGTACACCCCCCACTCGTCCCGCAGCGCGTCGCAGATCTCACCGAGGGTCGCCTCGGCGCGCACGGCGTCCAGCATCGGCTCGATCATGTTGGCGCCGGAGCGCGCCGCGTCGAGCATGGCGCCCAGGGCGGCCCGTACCGCCGCGTCGTCGCGGGCGGCCTTGCGCTCGCCCAGCGTCCGCACCTGCTCGCGTTCCACCTCGTGGCTGACCCGGAGGATCTCCAGGTCACCGGTGACCGAGCCGGTGTGGACGTTGACCCCGACGACCTTCTTGTCGCCCTTCTCCAGCGCCTGCTGGTAGCGGAACGCCGACTCGGCGATCTCGCCGGTGAACCAGCCGTCCTCGATACCGCGCAGGATGCCGGAGGTGATCGGCCCGATGGGGTGCCGCCCGTCGGGGTGCGCGCGCAGTCCCCGTTCCTTGATCTGCTCGAAGATCTTCTCCGCGTCCGCCTCGATCCGGTCCGTCAGCTGTTCCACGAACCAGGAACCGCCCAGCGGGTCGGCCACGTTGGCGACACCGGTCTCCTCCATGAGCACCTGCTGGGTGCGCAGGGCGATCTCGGCGGCCTGCTCACTGGGCAGGGCGAGCGTCTCGTCCAGGGCGTTGGTGTGCAGGGAGTTGGTCCCGCCGAGGACGGCGGCGAGCGCCTCCACGGCCGTCCGTACGACGTTGTTGTACGGCTGCTGCGCGGTCAGCGAGACGCCCGCGGTCTGCGTGTGGAACCGCAGCCACTGCGCCTTCTCGCTCTTCGCGCCGTACACGTCCCGCATCCAGCGGGCCCAGATGCGGCGCGCGGCACGGAACTTGGCGATCTCCTCGAAGAAGTCGAGGTGCGCGTCGAAGAAGAAGGACAGGCCGGGCGCGAACACGTCCACGTCGAGCCCGCGGCTGAGCCCCAGCTCCACGTACCCGAAGCCGTCCGCCAGCGTGTACGCCAGCTCCTGGGCGGCCGTCGAGCCGGCCTCGCGGATGTGGTAGCCGGAGACGGAGAGCGGCTTGTAGGCGGGGATGCCGGCCGCGCAGTGCTCCATCAGGTCGCCGATGAGGCGCAGATGCGGCTCGGGCTGGAAGAGCCACTCCTTCTGGGCGATGTACTCCTTGAAGATGTCCGTCTGCAGCGTGCCGTTGAGCACGGCGGGGTCCACGCCCTGGCGCTCGGCGGCGACGAGGTACATGCAGAAGACGGGCACGGCGGGCCCGCTGATCGTCATGGAGGTCGTCACGTCCCCGAGGGGGATGCCGTCGAACAGGACCTCCATGTCGGCGGCCGAGTCGATGGCCACCCCGCAGTGCCCCACCTCGCCCAGGGAGCGCGGGTCGTCGGAGTCGCGGCCCATGAGCGTCGGCATGTCGAAGGCGACGGAGAGCCCACCGCCGCCGTTGCCCAGGATCATCTTGTAGCGCTCGTTGGTCTGCTCGGCGTTGCCGAACCCGGCGAACTGCCGGATCGTCCAGGTGCGCCCCCGGTAGCCGGTCGGATACAGACCGCGGGTGAAGGGGTACTCACCGGGCCAGCCGATCCGCTCGAACCCCTCGTAGGCGTCCCCGGGCCGCGGCCCGTACACCGGCTCCACGGGATCGCCGGAGAGCGTGGTGAAGTCTGCGTCGCGCTTGCGCGCGGCGTCGTACCGAGCCTGCCAGCGACGGCGGCCTTCCTCGATGGCGTCAGCGTCCATACCCTCGAATTTACTAGGACGTCCTAGTAAATGATAGTGGTGCAGGCCAGGACGGGGGACGGGACGTCACAGCGGACCGGATACCCTCGACGGCATGAAGAAGAGCGTCTTGACCCGGTACCGGGTGTTGGCATACGTCACCGCAGTCCTCCTGGTTCTGCTGACCGTCGGCGTGATCGGCAAGCGTGTACTGGGCCTGGACGGCTTCGACGGCTTCGTCTCGGTGGTCGGCATCGCTCACGGCTGGCTCTACGTGCTGTACCTGATCTTCGCATTCGACCTCGGCAGCAAGATGAAGATGCCCGTCGGACGGCAGCTGTGGGTGCTGCTCGCCGGAACCGTCCCGACGGCGGCCTTCTTCGTCGAACGCCGGGTGACCCGCGAGGCGGAACCGCTCATCGCGAAGGACGCCGACACCACGCCCGCGACAGCCTGACCGCTGCCGCGGGGCACTGCCTCACTTCGTGATGTAGTGGCACTGCGTGGCTCGCAGCTTGCCGTTGACGAACAGCTTCGCGCAGACCTTGCCGTAGGTCGGCAGCGTCCGGACGCCGGCCCTGCGCAGCGGGGCGCCGTCGCACTCGGCGTGCGTGGCACCCCTCGCGGTCCGGTACACCCTGCCGTTCGTGTCGGCGTAGGCGAAGTCGATCCGCCAGTTGCAGAACCGCGAGAAGGTCGCGGCGGCACCGACGCAGTCGACGCCCGCGAGCTGGCCGGAGACCCGCTTCCCGGAGCCGTCGATCCTGTGGGTCAGGAAACAACCGACGGGGACCTTCACCGCGGCGCCCCGCACCTCGTAGGTGAAAGTACCGATGGCTGTGGACCCCAAGGCGCCGGCGTGCGCCGGTCCCGCTGTGCCCAGGGGGCCGATTGCGGTGAAACCCAGCACAGCGGTGGCGGCCACCATGCCACGGACGAAGCGACGAAGACTCACGCGCGAGCTCCCACCCGAAGGAAACGGACGTCAGCCCTCCGAGTGAGGGCCGACCGGCAGGATCCCAGCCGGAGATGAGCGCCCGAACGTTTCTGCGGGCCGACGGGGAGGAAATCACTGTCAAGTGGTAACCCCCTGCCTGGTGCTGACGGCGTCACTCGTCTGCGAAATCCCCCGCCGCGAGTCGCAGCGGGCGGAGGATGGCGAAGAGTTCGGCGCATTCCTCGGCGTCGTAGGCGCTGAGGCCGAAGTCCATCGCCATCAGGTCGCGGGTGGCCGCCTCGACGACCTCGCGCCCCTTGTCGGTGATGCTCGCGAGGGTGCCGCGGCCGTCGTTGGGGTTGGGGCGTTTGGCGACCAGACCCGACCGCATCAGCCGGTCCACGGTGTTCGTCACCGATGTGGGGTGCACCATGAGCCGCTCGCCGATCTTGGACATCGGCAGCTCGCCGGACTTCGAGAAGGTGAGCAGCACCAGCGCCTCGTACCGGGCGAAGGTGAGCCCGTACGGCTTGACCACCGCGTCGACCTCGGCCAGCAGGATCTGGTGGGCGCGCATGACCGAGGTGATCGCGGCCATGGCCGGCACGCTTCCCCAGCGCTGTTTCCAGAGTTCGTCGGCGCGGGCGATGGGATCGAACGAGAGACTGAGCGGCTTCGGCACGCAGCCGACCCTACCGGCCGGTCATATGGTGGTCAGCCCCGTCTCGCCTTTCGGTCCGCGCCGGTACGTCCCCGCCCGTGCCGGAGGGCCGGCCGGCCGCGGCTGACGCGCGGGGCGGCCGTCCGGTCATCGGGCGGTCGGGCGGTCCGCTATTCCGCGCTCTGTGCCAGGTGCCGCTCGACGGTGTCGACCTTGGCGGTGAGGCCGTCCTCGACTCCGGGGCGGAGGTCCGCCTTGAGGACGAGCGAGACCCGCGGGGCGCGTGCCTCGACCGCGGCCACGGCGCGCTTCACGACGTCCATCACCTCGTCCCAGTCCCCCTCGATCGAGGTGAACATGGCGTCGGTGCGGTTCGGCAGCCCGGACTCGCGGACCACCCGCACGGCGTCGGCGACGTACTCCCCCACGTCCTCGCCGACGCCCAGCGGCGTCACGGAGAAGGCGACGATCACGCTTTCACCACTCCCTCGGCGCGAGCCCGGGAGGCGATGACCGCGTCCTCGGCCTCGGTCTTCAGCCTGCGGTCGGCGAAGAAGCCACCGGTGGGCAGCACCGACATCAGGAAGTAGAAGGCGGCGGTCTTCAGCGGCCACTTGGCGCGGTTCCAGGCGTCGGCCCAGAAGATCACGTACACGACGAAGAGGAACCCGTGGATCGCGCCCAGCGCCGGGACGGCGTTGAACTCCGTGGTCCGCTTCAGGACCGAGGCGACGAGCAGCAGCAGGAACGAGATCGCCTCGGGGGCCGATACCAGGCGGAGGCGGCGGAGGGCACTGGCGGTCTTGAGGTCCACGGATCACCTTCGGTGGGAGAGACGTTTGTGAATGCACGCACAAGCGTTTGTCCATTGTGACAAACCCCGTCCGCGATCACCGGAGCGGGGGCGGTCCCTAGGGGAATCTTCCGGGTGCGACTCGCCCCACAGGGTCTGTCGGCGGGGCGGGGTGGCGGTTAACGTCACAGATGTGGCGATGTTCCGACTTCAGAGCAGCAAGGTGCTCGTCGTCGACATGACCGGGGATGCCGTGAAGGCGAAGAACGGCTCGATGGTCGCGTACGACGGTGAGATGGCGTTCAAGAAGCTCACGGGCGGCGGGGAGGGCATCCGGGGGATGGTGACCCGGCGGCTGACCGGTGAGCAGATGACGGTGATGGAGGTGAAGGGGCGCGGGACCTGCTGGTTCGCCGATCGCGCCGCCGACATCAACCTCATCGGCCTTCAGGGGGACAAGCTCCATGTGGAGTCGAGCAACCTGCTGGCGACCGACGGCGGCCTGCGCACCGGGACCGGTTTCACGGGCCTGCGCGGGGCGTCGCAGGGCAACGGACTGTTCACGACCACCGTCGAGGGGCACGGCCAGGCGGCGATCATGTCGGACGGGCCGGCCGTGGTGCTCCGGGTCGGCCCGCAGTACCCGCTGACCGTCGACCCCGGTGCCTACGTCGCCCACCAGGGGAATCTGCGGCAGTCCCTCCAGTCCGGGGTGACGTTCCGCACACTGCTCGGGGAGGGCGGCGGCGAGGCGTTCCAGATGCGGTTCGAGGGCGACGGGCTGGTCTATGTGCAGCCCAGTGAGCGGAACACGATCGCGGGGGGTGTCTGACGTGGGCTTCCGGGAGATCAACTCGAAGGTGGTCGAGGCGACCGTGGCGCCCGGCCGGCGGCTGTTCAGCCAGCGCGGCGCGATGCTCGCGTACCGGGGGGAGATCGGCTTCACGCCCGACATGGCGGGCGGTCAGGGCGGGCTGCGGTCGATGATCGGCCGGCGGGTGGCCGGGGAGGCCACGCCCCTGATGAGCGTCGAGGGCGACGGCACGGTCCTGTTCGGGCACGGCGGCCACCACATCCAGGTGATCGACCTCTCCGGGGACACCCTGTACGTCGAGGCGGACCGCCTGCTGGCGTTCGAGGGCACGCTGGAGCAGGGCACGGTGTTCCTGGGCTCGCAGGGCGGGGTGATGGGCATGGTCCGGGGTCAGGTCTCCGGGCAGGGCCTGTTCACCACCACGCTCAAGGGGCACGGTTCCGTGGCCGTCATGGCGCACGGGGGCGTGATCGAGATCCCGATCACCCCGCAGCGCCCGGTGCACGTCGACCCACAGGCCTACGTGGCCCATCACGGCGACGTCCGCAACAGGCTCTCCACCGCGCTCGGCTGGCGGGACATGGTGGGGCGCGGCTCCGGTGAGGCGTTCCAGCTGGAGCTCAGCGGCAGCGGTGCGGTGTACGTCCAGGCCTCGGAGGAGAAACTGTGAGCCCCTACGGATTTCAGGGCGGCGGCCCCGGGCCCGCCGTCACGGTCTTCGACCCGATGACGCTGCCCTCCGACGACAACGTCGACGCCTACACCTTCTGTGTGGAGCTCCGGGGGAGCCAGTGGTTCCTGCAGAAGGGGAAGATGATCGCCTACTACGGCACCATCGAGTTCAACGGCATCGGGCACGGCCGACTCGACCGACTTGTCCGTACGTCGTTCCATTCACCACTGCACGCGAGCGACTGGGTCGTGGCGGAGGGCTCGGGCAAGATGCTCCTCGCCGACCGGGCCTTCGATGTGAACTCGTACGACCTCGAGGACGGCAATCTGACCATTCGCTCGGGCAACTTGCTCGCTTTTCAGCCAAGTCTGTCGCTGAAGCAGTCGATCGTGCCGGGTTTTCTGACCCTCATCGGAACCGGAAAGTTCGTGGCCGTGTCGAACGGTCCGGTGGTGTTCATGGAACCCCCGCTCCGGGTGGACCCGCAGGCGCTGGTGGGATGGGCCGACTGCCCCTCCCCGTGCCACCACTACGACCATGGCTACATGACCGGTGTCATGGGCGGTCTACGTGCGATGACGGGCCTCGGCGGGGCTTCCGGCGAGGAGCACCAGTTCGAGTTCGTGGGGGCGGGCACCGTGCTGCTGCAGTCCTCCGAGACCCTGATGGCGGAGCAGGCCACGGGGGCCGTCCCGCAGGTGCCGGGGGTGCCCGGCGGCGGGGCTTCCGGAGCACCCGGGCAGCCCACGGGGGCACCGCGTCTTCCCGGACAGCTGGGAGACCTCCAGCGTCGCTTCGGGCTGTGAGCGGTAGTCTGCGGAGTGTGACGTCGAACGCGTGCACGCTGCCACAGTCACGGAAACCGTCACTAGTTCGCCTTTCAACTTTTTAGGTAGACTTCATTCATGGAGACCGAAACGGCCACCCGCTGGCTGACCAATGCGGAGCAGTGCGCCTGGCGCACCCACCTGGAGGTCAACAGGCTGTTGACGTACCAGCTCGAGAAGGATCTGCAGCCCTTCGGCCTGACAATGAACGACTACGAGATCCTGGTGAACCTGTCCGAGTCGGACGACCGCCGGATGCGGATGAGCGACCTCGCCTCCGCCACCATGCAGTCCAAGAGCCGGCTCTCGCACCAGGTCACCCGGATGGAGAACGCGGGCCTGGTCCGGCGGGAGCACTGCGAGTCCGACCGGCGCGGTCTCTTCGCCGTCCTCACCGACCACGGCATGGAGACCATGCAGAAGGTCTCGCCCCATCATGTGGCGTCGGTGCGCCGGCACTTCATCGACCTGCTCTCCCCCGAGACCCTCGGTGAGCTGGACAAGGCCCTCAAGCCCATCGCGGACCACCTGCGCGGCCAGCGCGGGCGCCTCTGACCACCGCAGCTCTCAGGCGAGCGGCAGGCGGAGTTCGAACAGGGCTCCGCCTGCTGGCGCCGCACCGGCCGTGAGCGTCCCGCCGTGCCGTACGGCGACGTCCCTCGCGATGGCGAGGCCCAGGCCGGCTCCGCCGTCGTCGCGGCTGCGGGCGTCGTCCAGCCGCACGAACCGCTGGAAGATCCGCTCCCGGTCGGCCTCGGCCACCCCGTCGCCGTCGTCGGCCACGCCGAGCACCGCCCAGTCGCCCTCGCGCCGCACGGTCACCGAGACGGTCTCGCGGGCGTGCCTGCGGCCGTTGTCGAGCAGGTTGCCGAGCACCCGGCCCAGTTGCCCCCGCGACCCGGCCACCTCCGCCGTCTCCGCGTCCACCGTCACGCCCGTCCGTCCCGCCGCCTCCTCGCGGGCCAGCGCGGCCAGGTCCACCCTGCCGTCGACGGGCCGCTCCCCCGCGTCCAGCCGGGCGAGCAGCAGCAGGTCGGCGGCGAGGTGCTGGAGCCGCACGGTGTCCTCGACGGCGCCGTCCAGGTCCAGGAGTTCGGGGTGGGCGGCGGCCACCTCCAGCTGGGTGCGCAGGGAAGCGATCGGGCTGCGCAGCTCGTGCGAGGCGTCGGCGACGAAGCTCCGCTGCCGCTCCACGGACGTCTCCAGGGCGGCGAGGGTCTCGTTGGTGGTGCGGGCGAGCCGCGCGATCTCGTCGTGGGTCGCCGGTTCCGGGACGCGGCGCGTGAGGTCCTCGGACGCCGTGATCGCGGCCATCTCCTCGCGGATCGCGGCGACCGGACGCAGGGCACGCCCGGTCAGCACCCAGGTCATGCCGGCGACGAGCGCCGCCAGCAGCGGGAAACCGATCAGCATCACGGTCAGCGCGGTCCGTACGGCGCTGTGCTCGGCGGCCAGCGGAGCACCGGCGTAGACGGTGAGCAGGCCCCGCTCGTGGGTCCGCACCTGGACGGCCGCGAAACGGTAGTCCGCGGTGTCGCCGTCGATCGTCGCGGCACCGCTGCTGAAGGTGGGCTGCCCACTGGTCTCACCGGCGGCGAGGCTGGAGTCGTCGTCGGTGGCCTCCTCCGACTCCTCCTCCGAGTCGTCGTCGCCGTCATCATCGTCGCCGTCGCCGTCGCCGTCGTCATCGTCGTCGCCGTCGTCGTCGCGGGCCGAAGGCGACGGCGTGGCGGAGGCGGAAGGAGAAGGCGGGGACGACGGCCGGGGTTTCACCTGGTCGGTGACCGTGCCGCTGATCCGCTCCAGGCCGTCGGCAGCCGCGACCAGGTTCCCGTCCTCGTCGACGATCTGCACCGGCCCTGCCTCCCCGTCCAGCCCCGACAGCTCGTCGTACGGGGTCCGCCCGGCGAGTTCGGAGGCGACCGACCGCGCCGTGCGCTCCGCCTGGGTGCCCGCCTCGGCGGTCAGGTTGGAGCGCAGCGCCTGCAGGACCGCGGCGCCGGTCACGACCAGCGCGACCACGACCACGAGCGTGGCACCGAGCGTCGCCCGGGAGCGGACCGAGCCGAACAACCGGCTCACGACGCCGTCTCCAGCCGGTAACCGGCGCCGCGCACCGTCCGGATCAGCTTGGCGCGGAGCTTGCGGCGCAGGGCACTGATGTAGACCTCGACGATGTTCGGGTCGCCCTCGTAGGCGAAGTCCCAGACGTGCTCCAGGATCTCCGCCTTGGAGACCACCTCGCCGGCCCGCAGCACCAGCTGCTCCAGCACGGAGAACTCCTTGGCCGTGAGCGCCACTTCGGCCTCGCTGAGGAAGACCCGGCGGGCCGCGGTGTCCACCTTGAGGTCCCCGTGCACATGCACCGGGGAGGCCCCGGCGCCCTGGCCCCGGCGGCGCAGCAGCGCCTTCACGCGGGCGACGAGGACGACGTAGGAGAACGGCTTGGTGAGGTAGTCGTCGGCGCCGGTGTCCAGCCCCTCGGCCTCGTCGTACTCACCGTCCTTGGCGGTGAGCATCAGGATCGGCACCTCGTGGCCGGCGGCGCGCAGGGCGGCGCAGACGCGGTAGCCGTTGAGGCCCGGCAGCATGATGTCGAGGATCACGAGGTCGTAGGTGCCCTCGGTGGCCCGGTGCAGGCCCTCCCGGCCGTCGTGGACGACGTCCACGGCGTACCCCTCGGCGGTCAGACCCTTGGCGAGGGACAGGGCGAGGCGTTTTTCGTCCTCGACTATCAGCAGGCGCATGCGCACAAGGGTCGCAGAGCGAACCTGAAGATCACTTCAGGTGGTTTCAGGTTCCCCTCAGGATCGATCGGCGAGATTGAAGACGTCGAAAACGAAGCGACTGGGGAGGAACCACCATGAAGCGAAACATCGTGATCGCCGTCGTCACCGCCGCGGCACTGATCGGGGGAGGCACCGCGACGGCCATCGCGATCTCGGGGGACGACGAGACGCCGACGACGACGCACCCGGTGGAGACGCTGGGATCGGACGACGACCGCGACGACCGGCGTGACGACGACGGTGACGACCTCAACGACCGGGACGACCGCGACGATCTCGATGACGACGACGCTCTGGCGCTCTCCGCGAAGGTGAACGCGGCCGACGCCGTCGCCGCCGCCCTGGAGCATCGGCCGGGCACCGCGGTCTCCGTCGAGATGGACGATGACGACAACGACGGCGGCGACGATGACGACGACCGGGACCACCGCGGCAAGGCGGCCTGGGAGGTCGACATCCTCGGCAAGGGCGACACCTGGTACAGCGTGTGGATCGACCCGAACACCGGCAAGGTCCTGGGTTCGGAGGTCGACCACGACGATGACGACGACGCCGACGAGGTGCGGGCGGCGCTGAAGGGCACGTCGGTGACGGCCGAGCAGGCCGCGAAGGCGGCCGCCGCCAAGGGCACGGTGACCTCGGTGGACCTGGGAGACGACCGCGACGACCGGGGCTGGGAGGTCGAGACGGTCACCTCCGGCGACGACGACCGGGAATGGCTGGTCGACCTGAACAGCGGCAAGGTCACGGCGGACGATGACGACGACCGCGGTGACGACGCTGACGACCGGGACAACCGGGACGACCGGGACGACCGCGGTGACGACGACCGCGACGACCGCTGAACGGACCGGTGAGCGAAGGGGCGGTGCGGGCGGGTCCGCCCGCACCGCCCCTTCCCGTCAGCCCTCCGTCAGCCCCGCCACCAGTTCGTCCGCCGCGCGGTACGGGTCCAGCTCGCCGCCGACGATCCGGTCCGCCAGCGCGCCCAGCCGGCGGTCGCCGTGCAGGTCGCCGATGCGTCGCCGCAGGGCCGTGACGGCGATCGTCTCGACCTCGCGGGCGGCGCGGGCCCGCCGGCGCTCCGCCAGGACCCCGTGCTCCTCCATCCACGCGCGGTGCTTCTCCAGGGCCTCGACGACCTCGTCGACGCCCTCCGCGCGCGAGGCGACCGTCTTGACGATCGGCGGGCGCCAGTCGCCGGGGGCCCGGGCCTCGCCGAGGCCCAGCATGTGGTTCAGTTCGCGGGCGGTGGCGTCCGCGCCGTCGCGGTCGGCCTTGTTGACGACGTAGACGTCGCCGATCTCCAGGATTCCGGCCTTGGCCGCCTGGATCCCGTCGCCCATGCCGGGCGCCAACAGCACCACCGAGGTGTCCGCCTGGGAGGCGATCTCCACCTCCGACTGGCCGACGCCGACCGTCTCCACCAGGACCACCTCGCAGCCCGCCGCGTCCAGGACACGGATGGCCTGCGGCGCGGCCCAGGCGAGGCCGCCCAGGTGGCCGCGGGTCGCCATGGAGCGGATGTAGACGCCGGGATCGGAGGCGTGCTCCGACATCCGGACCCGGTCACCGAGCAGCGCGCCGCCGGAGAAGGGCGAGGACGGGTCGACGGCCAGGACACCGACCCGCTTGCCCCGCTTGCGGTACGCGGTCACCAGCGCCGAGGTGGACGTCGACTTGCCGACGCCCGGCGATCCCGTCAGCCCGACCACGTACGCGTTGCCGGTCAGCGGTGCGAGGGCCGCCATGACCTCCCGCAACTGCGGGGACGCCCCCTCCACCAAGGAGATCAGCCGGGCCACGGCCCGCGGCCTGCCGTCCCTGGCCTGGGCCACCAGAGTGGAGACGTCCTGCATCACAGCTCCGTTCACGAGAGAAAAACCGGCCGGCCGTCCGAGCCGGGTCAGGCCTTGGCCACCCGCACGATCAGGGCGTCGCCCTGGCCGCCGCCGCCGCACAGCGCCGCCGCGCCGACGCCGCCGCCGCGCCGCTTCAGCTCCAGCGCCAGGTGCAGCACCAGCCGGGCGCCGGACATCCCGATCGGGTGACCGAGGGCGATGGCACCGCCGTTGACGTTCACCTTTTCCGTGGATACCCCGAGGTCCTTCATCGACTGCACGGCCACCGCGGCGAAGGCCTCGTTGATCTCGATCAGGTCGAGGTCGGAGACCTCCAGGCCCTCCTTCTTGAGGGCGTGGGCGATCGCGTTGGACGGCTGCGACTGGAGGGAGTTGTCGGGGCCGGCCACATTGCCGTGGGCACCGATCTCGGCGATCCACTCCAGGCCGAGCTCCTGCGCCTTGGCCTTGCTCATCACGACCACGGCCGCCGCACCGTCCGAGATCTGCGAGGAGGTGCCGGCGGTGATCGTGCCGTCCTTGGTGAAGGCGGGACGCAGCTTGCCGAGCGACTCGGCGGTGGTGTCGCCGCGGATGCCCTCGTCCTGGTTGAAGAGGACCGGGTCGCCCTTGCGCTGGGGGATCTCGACGGGGGTGATCTCCGCCTCGAAGACGCCGTTCTTCTGCGCGGCCGCGGCCCGCTGGTGGGACAGGGCGGCGATCTCGTCCTGCTCGGCCCGGCCGATGCCGAGGCGCGTGTTGTGCTTCTCCGTGGACTCGCCCATGGCGATGCCCTCGAAGGTGTCGGTCAGACCGTCGTACGCCATGGCGTCGATCATCTGGACCGCACCGTACTTGAAGCCCTCACGGGACTTCGGCAGCAGGTGCGGGGCGTTGGTCATGGACTCCTGGCCGCCGGCGACGACCACGTCGAACTCACCGGCCCGGATCAGCTGGTCGGCCAGCGCGATCGCGTCGAGACCGGACAGGCACACCTTGTTGACGGTGAGCGCCGGGACGTTCATCGGGATGCCGGCCTTGACGGCGGCCTGACGTGCCGGGATCTGCCCCGCCCCGGCCTGGAGCACCTGCCCCATGATCACGTACTGGACCTGGTCGCCGCCGATCCCCGCGCGGTCGAGGGCGGCCTTGATCGCGAAGCCGCCGAGGTCGGCCGCGGAGAAGGACTTCAGCGAGCCGAGCAGTCGGCCCATCGGGGTCCGGGCGCCCGCGACGATGACGGACGTCGTGCCGTTCGCGGCGGAAGGCGCTGATGATGCGGTGGATTCAGAAGCTGCGGAAGTCATGAGCTGCGATCCCCTTCCGGCTGCACAGCCGAGGAGTGAACGAGGGTTTACTTCGAATGTACTGAGCTGCGGTCCGCCCCGTCATCGGGCTTACGGTGTGATCGCGCGCACGTTGCGTAACCGCCCCGGTAGCGCTCCACTGATTCCATGCTGACGCGAATCGACCACATCGGGATCGCCTGCCACGACCTCGACGCGACCGTGGAGTTCTACCGGTCCACGTACGGCTTCGAGGTGTTCCACTCCGAGGTCAACGAGGAGCAGGGAGTGCGGGAGGCGATGCTCAAGATCAACGAGACCTCGGACGGAGGCGCGTCCTACCTCCAACTGCTCGAGCCGACCCGGGAGGACTCCACCGTCGCGAAGTGGCTCGCGAAGAACGGCGAGGGGGTCCACCACATCGCCTTCGGTACGGCGGACGTCGACGCCGAGGCCGCCGACATCAAGGACAAGGGCGTACGCGTGCTGTACGAAGAGCCCCGGCGCGGCTCCATGGGGTCACGAATCACCTTCCTGCACCCCAAGGACTGCCACGGCGTACTGACCGAACTGGTCACTTCGGCGCCCGTTGAGTCACCTGAGCACTGACCCACGTACATAAGGGCCGGTAGGGTTGGGTGCGGTCGCCGCTCGATCCAGGGCGATCAGGTCCTGCCGTCAAAAAGGTGACGACTGCCTCCGTTCGGGTGAACGTCGTCCTTCTTGACAGCAGGATTTACCGGGGTCCGGGTTTCGGGGGGCGAGTGCGGGGGGAGCAGCGCATGCTCCTCCGCCGATCTGACACCATTCCCCGGGGGCTCCGTCCGGCGGATGGGCGGGGCTCGGCCAGAGTTGCGACCAGGGGACGGATGGGACCGCGCAGTGCGGGGCTACGAGAGCCAGGAGCGAGATCCGGCGGCTGACGTCGACCACCTCTCTCGGTTCGAAGCCGAGATGAAGCGGCTGAAGACCGAGCGGGAAAAGGCGATCCAGCACGCCGACGACCTCGGCTACCAGGTCGAGGTGCTGCGCGCCAAGCTGCACGAGGCGCGGCGCACCATCATGTCCCGGCCCACCTACGAGGGCGGCGACATCGGCTATCAGGCCGAGCAGTTGCTGCGTAACGCGCAGGTGCAGGCCGACCAGCTCCGCGCGGACGCCGAGCGTGAGCTGAGCCAGGTGCGGGCGCAGACCCAGCGGATCCTCCAGGAGCACGCCGAGCAGGCGGCCCGGCTCCAGTCGGAGCTGCACCAGGAGGCCGTGACCCGGCGCCAGCAGCTCGACCAGGAGCTGGCGGAGCGTCGGCAGACCGTCGAGTCGCACGTCAACGAGAACGTGGCGTGGGCGGAGCAGGTGCGGGCCCGTTCCGAGCAGCAGGCCCGCCGGCTGCTCGACGAGTCCCGCGCGGAGGCCGAACAGGCCCTGGCCGCCGCCCGCGCGGAGGCCGAACGGGTGACCGCCGAGGCCCGCCAGCGGCTGCGCGGCGAGGCCGAGGCGGCGCGCACGGAGGCCGACCAGACCCTGCGCCGGGCCCGCGCGGACGCCGAGCGGCTGCTGAACGCCGCCTCCGCGCAGGCGCAGGAGGCCACCGAGCACGCCGAGCAGCTGCGGACGTCGACGGCCAGCGAGTCGGAGTCCGCCCGCCGCGAGGCCCAGGAGCTCGCCAGGGCTGCCGAACAGCGCATGGCGGACGCCGAGGCGGCGCTGCGCGAGGCGCGTGCCGAGGCGGACAAGGTGCTCGCCGAGGCGAAGGAGGCCGCGTCGAAGGCGCTCGCCTCCGCCGAGGCCGCCAACGAGACCCGCACACGCACGGCCAAGGAGCAGGTCGCCCGGCTGGTCAGCGAGGCCACCAAGGAGGCCGAGTCCACCAAGGCGGACGCCGAGCAGGTCGTCGCGGACGCCCGTGCGGAGGCCGAGAAGATCGTCGCGGAGGCCTCCGAGAAGGCCCGCACGATCACCGCCGAGGAGAGCGCCACCCAGCTGTCCAAGGCGGCCAAGACCGCCGAGGACGTGCTCAACAAGGCGTCGGAGGACGCCAAGCGGACCACCAGGGCGGCGGCCGAGGAGGCCGAGCGGATCCGTGGGGAGGCCGAGGCCGAGGCGGACCGGCTGCGGGCCGAGGCCCACGACATCGCCACCCAGCTCAAGGGCGCGGCGAAGGACGACACCAAGGAGTACCGCGCCAAGACGGTCGAGCTGCAGGAGGAGGCCCGCCGGCTGCGCGGCGAGGCCGAGCACCTGCGTGCCGACGCGGTCGCCGAGGGCGAGAAGATCCGCGCGGAGGCCCGCAAGGAGGCCGTGGCGCAGATCGAGGAGGCGGCCCGGTCCGCCGAGGAGCTGCTGGCCAAGGCGAAGGCGGACGCGGACGAGCTGCGTTCCACCGCGCAGACGGACAGCGAGAAGGTCCGTACCGAGGCCATCGAGCGCGCCACGACGCTGCGCCGACAGGCCGAGGAGACGCTGGAGCGCACCCGCAAGGAGGCGGAGCGGCACCGCGCGGAGGCCGGCGAGCAGGCCGACGCGCTCAAGGAGGACGCCGAGCGGGCCGCGCGCGAGCTGCACGAGGAAGCCGAACGGGCCGTCACCGCACGCCGTGCGGAGGCCGCCGAGGAGCTGACCCGGCTGCACACGGAGGCCGAGGAGCGGCTGGCCTCGGCCGAACAGGCGCTCAGCGAAGCCCGTGAGGAGGCGGGCCGCATCCGCCGGGAGGCCTCGGACGAGGCCGAGCGGCTGCGCGCCGAGGCGGCGGAGCGAGGTCGCACGCTCCGTGAGCAGGCGGAGGCGGAGGCCGAGCGGCTGCGGACCGAGGCCGCGGCGGACGCGTCGGCGTCCCGCGCGGAGGGCGAGTCGGTCGCCGTGCGGCTGCGTTCGGAGGCCGCGGCGGAGGCGGAGCGGCTCAAGGCTGAGGCGCAGGACAGCGCCGACCGGATGCGGGCCGAGGCGCTGGCCGCCGCCGAGCGGCTCGGCGCGGAGGCGTCCCAGGCGCTGGCCGGCGCGCAGGAGGAGGCCGCCCGGCGCCGCCGCGAGGCCGAGGAACTGCTGGGCGCGGCCCGGCAGGAGGCCGACCAGGAGCGCGAGCGGGCCCGGGAGCAGAGCGAAGAGCTGCTGGCCGCGGCGCGTACGCGCGTGGAGGAGGCGCAGACCGAGGCCGTACGGCTGGTCGAGGAGGCCGACCGTCGTGCCACCGAGATGGTGTCGGCGGCCGAGCAGCACGCGCAGCAGGTCCGGGATGCGGTCGCGGACCTGCACGAGCAGGCGCAGGAGGAGATCACCGGGCTGCGCAGCGCCGCCGAGCACGCGGCGGACCGTACCCGGCGCGAGGCCGAGGAGGAGGCGGACCGGGTCCGGGCCGACGCCTACGCGGAGCGGGAGCGGGCGAGCGAGGACGCGAGCCGGCTGCGGCGCGAGACGCAGGAGGAGACGGAGGCCGCCAAGTCGCTCGCCGAGCGCACGGTGTCCGAGGCGATCACCGAGGCGGAGCGGGTTCGTTCGGAGGTCTCCGAGCAGGCCCAGCGGATGCGTACGGAGGCGTCGGACACGATCGCCGAGGCCGAGCAGAGCGCCGCGCGCACCCGGGCCGAGGCCCGTCAGGACGCCAACCGGATCCGTTCGGAGGCGGCGACCCAGGCGGACACCCTCATCACCGAGGCGCGGAGCGAGGCGGAGCGGCTCACCGCGGAGACGATCGCGGAGACCGACCGGCAGCGTGCGGAGTCGGTCGCCAAGGCCGAGAAGCTGATCTCGGACGCGACGGGCGACGCGGAGCGGCTGCGGGCCGAGGCGTCCCGGGCGGTCGGCTCGGCACAGCAGCACGCGCAGCAGGTCCGGGGCGAGGCGGAGCGGCTCAAGGCCGACGCGGAGCAGGCGGCCGAGCGTCTGGTGACCTCGGCGCGCGAGGAGGCCGAGCGCACGCTGGACGAGGCCCGCAAGGACGCCAACAAGCGGCGCTCCGAGGCGGCCGAGCAGGTGGACACGCTCATCACGGAGACCACCGCCGAGGCGGACAAGCTGCTCACCGAGGCGCAGCAGCAGGCGCAGAAGGCCACCGCGGACGCGGAGGCCCAGGCCGACTCGATGGTGGGCGCGGCCCGCACCGAGGCCGACCGGCTCGTCTCCGAGGCGACCGTCGAGGGCAACTCGCGGGTGGAGAAGGCCCGTACGGACGCGGACGAGCTGCTGGTCGAGGCCCGCCAGGACGCGACCCGGATCCGGGAGCGCGCCGAGGAGCTGCGGAACCGCATCACCGGCGAGATCGAGGAGCTGCACGAGCGGGCCCGCCGGGAGGCGGCCGAGACGATGAAGTCCACCGGTGACCGCTGCGACGCGCTCATCAAGGCGGCCGAGGAGCAGCTCGCCAAGGCCCAGGCGAAGGCCAAGGAGCTCGTGTCCGAGGCCAACTCCGAGGCGGGCAAGGTGCGTATCGCCGCGGTGAAGAAGGCCGAGGGACTGCTGAAGGAGGCCGAGCAGAAGAAGGCCACGCTCGTCAAGGAGGCCGAGGAGCTCAAGGCCGAGGCGATCCGCGAGGCACGGGCCACGGTCGAGGAGGGCAAGCGCGAGCTGGAGGTCCTGATGCGGCGGCGCGAGGACATCAACGCCGAGATCTCCCGCGTGCAGGACGTCCTGGAGGCGCTGGAGTCGTTCGAGGCTCCGGGCGGCGGCAAGGACAACGGGGTGAAGGCCGCCGCGGCGGCCGGTCCGCCGGGCCAGCGAGGCAAGTCTTCGGACAGTTAGGGCGCCGTATAACGAACCGGTCAAACTCTTCGACGGTGCGGGAAACCCCCTGTCGGCACGCCAAATCCCGTGCTGGCAAAGGGGTTTGAGTATGCACTCGGCAAGCGCTCCGGGTGCCGGCCACTCAAAAGGGGTGTCATTCTCCGTATCAAACGTGCATCCGCTCGATGACACAGCGCTTCGGCGCCTAGGATTCCCCCTATCACCTCACCGGTCCCATTCGACAGGAACCCCATGAGCGACACTTCCCCCTACGGCTTCGAGCTTGTGCGGCGTGGATACGACCGCGCTCAGGTGGACGAACGCATCTCCAAGCTCGTCTCCGACCGTGACAGCGCTCTCGCCCGCATCACCGCTCTGGAAAAGCGCATCGAGGAGCTCCACCTCGAGACCCAGAACGCCCAGACCCAGGTCACCGACGCCGAGCCGTCGTACGCGGGTCTCGGCGCGCGCGTGGAGAAGATCCTGCGCCTGGCCGAGGAGGAGGCGAAGGACCTCCGCGATGAGGCCCGGCGCGCGTCCGAGCAGCACCGTGAGCTCGCCGAGTCGGCCGCCCAGCAGGTGCGCAACGACGCGGAGTCGTACTCCGCCGAGCGCAAGGCGAAGGCCGAGGACGAGGGCGTCCGGATCGTCGAGAAGGCCCAGGGCGAGGCCGCTCAGCTGCGGTCGGACGCGCAGAAGGACGCGCAGTCCAAGCGCGAGGAGGCGGACGCCCTCTTCGAGGAGACCCGCGCGAAGGCCGCGCAGGCCGCCGCCGACTTCGAGACGAACCTGGCCAAGCGGCGCGAGCAGTCCGAGCGCGACCTGGCGTCGCGTCAGGCCAAGGCCGAGAAGCGGCTCGCCGAGATCGAGCACCGCGCGGAGCAGCTGCGCCTGGAGGCGGAGAAGCTGCGCACCGACGCCGAGCGCCGGGCCCGCCAGACGGTGGAGACCGCTCAGCGCCAGGCCGAGGACATCGTGGCCGACGCCAACGCCAAGGCCGACCGGATCCGTTCGGAATCCGAGCGGGAGCTGGCGGCGCTGACCAACCGCCGCGACTCCATCAACGCCCAGCTGACCAACGTCCGCGAAATGCTGGCGACGCTCACGGGTGCCGCGGTGGCCGCGGCCGGCACGCCGGCCGACGACGAGACCGCCTCCCGCGGGGTTCCGGCCCAGCAGACCCGGTAACCGGCGGTTCCGGTAACCGGCCGGGACACAGCGGCCGAACATCGGTGAAGCCCTCTGCCACGGAGTTGGCAGAGGGCTTCGTCCCGTTCTAGCGTGGCGGCATGATCGAGCTCGAGGGGCTGACCAAGCGGTACGGCGAGAAGGTGGCGGTCAACAACCTGACATTCGCTGTCAAACCGGGCATCGTCACCGGGTTCCTCGGTCCCAACGGGGCGGGCAAGTCCACCACCATGCGGATGATGCTGGGCCTGGACCGGCCCACGGCCGGCGACGTCCGCATCGACGGCCGGCACTACGACCGGCTCAAGGACCCGCTGAAGTACATCGGCGCGCTGCTCGACGCCAAGGCCGTGCACGGCGGCCGCAGCGCCTTCAACCACCTGCTGTGCCTCGCCCAGAGCAACGGCATCCCCCGGCAGCGGGTGCACGAGGTGCTGGACACGGTGGGGCTGACCTCCGTCGCGAGGAAGAAGACCAAGGGGTTCTCGCTCGGCATGGGCCAGCGGCTCGGCATCGCCGGCGCGCTGCTCGGCGATCCACGCGTCCTGATGTTCGACGAGCCGGTCAACGGCCTCGACCCCGAGGGCATCCACTGGATCCGCACCCTGATGAAGTCGCTCGCCGCCGAGGGCCGTACGGTCTTCGTCTCGTCCCATCTGATGAGCGAGATGGCGCTGACCGCCGACCACCTCATCGTCATCGGGCAGGGCCGGCTGCTCGCCGACACCTCCATGGCCGACTTCATCGAGCACAACTCCCGTTCGTACGTCCGGATCCGCTGCCCGCAGCGGGAACGGCTGCTGGACGTGCTGCACGAGGCCGGGATCACGGTCGTCGAGAGCGGCGGCGGGGTGCTGGAGGTGGACGGCGCCAAGGCCGAGCAGGTCGGGGAGCTGGCGGCCGCCCACCAACTGGTGTTGCACGAACTGAGCCCGCAGCAGGCCTCCCTGGAGGAGGCGTTCATGCGGCTGACCGCGGAGTCGGTGGAGTACCACGCGCACTCCGGCACGCCCGCGTCCCCGCAGCAGTGGGGCGACGGCTGGAAGAGGGGCTGAGCATGGCGGCGGCACAGGTCGTCCGGTCCGAGTGGACCAAGATCCGGTCGGTGGCGTCCACGGTGTGGACGCTCTCCCTGGCGGTGGTCGTCACCATCGCGCTCGGCATGCTGATCTCGGCGCTGTCGGCGCACGAGTTCGACAACATGAGCCCGCAGAGTCGGCTCTCCTTCGACCCGACGTTCATCAGCTTCGCCGGGACGAGTCTCGGCCAGCTCGCGATGATCGTGTTCGGGGTGCTGGTGGTGTCGAACGAGTACAGCACCGGCATGATCCGCACCTCGCTGGCCGCCGTACCGCAGCGCGGCGCCTTCCTGGCCGGCAAGCTCGGCGTGGCCACCGCGCTCGCGCTCGTCGTCTCCATGGTCACCAGCTTCGCCGCCTTCTTCCTCGGGCAGGCGATGCTCGGCGAGCACAAGGCGGCCATCGGGGACGAGGGGGTGCTGCGGGCCGTCATCGGCGGCGGTCTCTACATGACCCTGATCGCGGTGTTCTCGATGGGCGTCGCCACCATGCTGCGCTCTCCGATGCTGTCACTGGGCATCCTGATGCCGTTCTTCTTCCTGATCTCCAACATCCTGGCCAACGTCGACGCGACGAAGAAGGTCGGCCGGTTCCTGCCCGACCAGGCGGGCAGCAGGATCATGCAGGTGGTCACGCCGCTCGACGACGACACCCCGTACGGGCCCTGGGGCGGCCTCGGCATCATGGCGCTGTGGGTGCTCGCGGCACTCGTCGGCGGATACCTGGTGCTGCGGAGGCGCGACGCGTAGGGGCGGGGCCCGGGCCGGGCGGAGAAGGGGCCCCGTCCGGTCCGGGAGGCGGGGCGGGGCTGCTTTTCCACCGTCTGTCTTTACCTCCCCTTGGGTGGAACCGTCAGCCTCTCGATATCCTCCTAACCCTTACGGGGGGCGTGTGCCCTCGTTGTCCTGAACCTCTCGATGGGGCGGAGCATGATCGAGGCAGTCGGCCTGACCAAGCGGTACGGCGACAAGACCGCTGTGTACAACCTTTCCTTCCAGGTGCGTCCCGGCGCCGTCACCGGCTTCCTCGGCCCCAACGGTTCGGGCAAGTCCACGACGATGCGGATGATCCTCGGCCTGGACAACCCCACCGCGGGCCACGTCACGATCGACGGTCACCCCTACCGCAATCTGCCCAACGCCGCCCGGCAGGTCGGCGCGCTGCTGGACGCCAAGGCCGTGCACGGCGGCCGGTCCGCCCGCAACCACCTGCTGAGCCTGGCCCAGCTGTCCGGCATCCCGGCCCGGCGGGTGGACGAGGTGCTCGGTGTGGTCGGGCTGCACGAGGTGGCCGGGCGGCGCTCCAAGGGCTTCTCCCTGGGCATGGGCCAGCGACTCGGCATCGCCGCCGCGCTGCTCGGCGACCCCCAGGTGCTGCTGTTCGACGAACCGGTCAACGGCCTCGACCCCGAGGGCATCCTCTGGGTGCGCACCCTGATGAAGTCGCTCGCCGCCGAGGGCCGTACGGTCTTCGTCTCGTCCCATCTGATGAGCGAGATGGCGCTGACCGCCGACCACCTCATCGTGATCGGCCGGGGACAGCTCCTGTCCGACATGAGTGTGAAGGATTTCATCTCGGCCAACTCCGCCGACTTCGCGCGGGTGCG
The DNA here is from genome assembly GCF_016757295.1 of Streptomyces sp. M2CJ-2. Taxonomy (NCBI): domain Bacteria; kingdom Bacillati; phylum Actinomycetota; class Actinomycetes; order Kitasatosporales; family Streptomycetaceae; genus Streptomyces; species Streptomyces sp. M2CJ-2. The sequence goes on from NZ_JAESIF010000010.1 coordinate 44,072, forward strand.
CACGCCCGACACCGAGCCGCAGCAGCGCGAGAAGCTGTCCGCCGCGCTCAGCGAGGCCGGCGGCCAGGTGCTGCCCGAGCAGGACGGCGCGCTGCGGGTGATGGGACTGCCGCTGCCGCGCGTCAGTGACATCGCCCACGACACCGGCGTACGACTGTGGGAGCTGTCACCGCACCAGGCCTCGCTGGAGGAGGCGTACATGCGGATGACACAGGGAGCGGTCGACTACCGCTCGACCGACGACCAGAAGGCAGGGCTCCGGCAGCCGCTGCCGCCGGGCGTGCAGCCGCCGGTGCCGGTACCGGGCCAGGGCCAGCCCGGCTGGTACGCCCCGCCGCCGCCCCAGCAGGGCCGCCGGCAGTTCGCCGCGGGCCCGGGCGCACCGCAGGCTCCCGCGGGCCCGTACGGCACTCCGGGCGCCCCCGGAGCCGCCCCGGGGGCCCCGACGGCCAACCCGTACGCCCAGCCCGTCCCGCAGCCTCCCGCCGCCCCGTCGGCCGCTCTTCCCGCCGCCCCGTCGGCCGCTCCTCCCGCCGCCCCACCCAGCTCCGACGTGACCAAGCCCGAGGACGCCCGATGAGCACGCCCCAGCCCCCGACCCAACAGGCCGCGCCCGTATGGCAGGCGACGGATCCCGGTTACCACTCGCCGATCCCGGTGGTGCGCACGCACCTGGGGCACGCGATCGCCTCCGAGTGGACGAAGATGCGGTCGGTGCGCTCCACGATGTGGACGCTGGGCGTGTTCGTGCTGCTCGTCGTCGGCATCGGCCTGCTGACCGGTGCGGCGGTGGCGAGCACCGACCCGGATCTGAGCGGTGAGAACCCGCTGCCCCTGGGCTTCTTCGGACTGCTCCTGGGCGGCATGTGCATCATCACGCTGGGCGTGCTGACCACGGCCACGGAGTACGGCACCGGCATGATCCGCACCACCATGGTGGCCTGCCCCTCGCGCGGGCGGGTGCTCGCGGCGAAGGCCCTGGTGTTCTTCCTGGTCGCCTTCACGGTGACACTGCTGTCCGCGACGGCCGTCGCATTCCTGCACGTGGCGATGTTGGGGGGCAACAACGCGGGGGAGCCCACCGGCGGCGAGTGGCTGAAGGCCACCGTCGGCATCTCGCTCTACCTCGCGCTGCTCGGCACGCTCTCGCTGGCCGTCGGCTCGATCATCCGGCACTCGGCGGGCGCCATCACCCTCATGGTCGGCGCCGTGCTCGCCCCGCTGGTGATCGCGATGTTCATGCTCGCCACCTCGCTGGAGGGCGTGCACAACTTCCTGCTCGAGTACTCCATCCCGAACCAGATGAACATCTTCTACGACAATTCTCTGAGCATGTCCGGCCCGTCCGGCTGGGACCCGCTGTGGATCATGCTCGGGGTCACGGCCGCGGCGCTCGGCGGCGCCTTCGCCCTGCTGGGGAAGCGGGACGTGTAGGAGCCCGGCCGAAACGGAGCCCGCCGGGCTCAGAACCTCGGCGCGTTACGGGACCGCTGCGCCCGCGTGGTGCGGCGGTCCTTCGCGTTCCAGCAGGCCTTGTGCCAGTGCCGACGGTCGTCGACCCCCGCGTGCTCCGGCCAGGCCACCACGTGCGGCACCCCGTCCGGGATCAGCTGGTCGCAGCCGGGGCAGCGATACGCCTTGCCCTGGGCACTGGAGCCCGCCACGTGCCGCACGCTCCACTCCTCGCCCTGCCAGCTCTCGGCGGACTGCCAGCCGCCGTACCGTCCGGAACGGTCGTCCTCGGCGCTCCGGCCGGACGAACCGGCTCCCTTGGGTCGGTTACGACGCGGGGACACAGAACACCTCACGGGGCTATACAGGATGCGGGACCGTTTCCAGCCTACGCGGCGCCGACCGGGGTACGCGTACGGAACCGAACATCACAAGCTTCCCTCCACAAGGGCGCAATACTCGCTCCAGAACCGCCCATTCTGCAGACAATCCGTAAATTCCCCTCCGAGCCGTGTCCTCGGCACGTGTCAGACGGTTATGCCCTGTGGGGGAGCTCCGTGTCGGAGCCAAGGAAGCAGGAAAGCGATGCGCGTTGGAAGTTTCGTGTTGGCCGCCCGGTTCCCCGGGCAGGGCGAAGGGGAGGCACTGCACCGAGCGGTCCGTTCGGCCGAGGTCGCCGAGGAGGCGGGGCTGGACGCGGTCTGGCTGGGCGAGCACCACTTCGTGCCGTACGGCACCTGTCCGTCGGCGGTCACCCTGGCGGCGTTACTGCTGGGCCGCACCCGCCGCATCCGGGTCGGTACGGCGGTCAGCGTGCTGCCCACCGTCCATCCGGTGGCGCTCGGCGAGCAGGCCGCGCTGCTGCACGTCACCAGCGGCGGGCGGTTCTCGCTGGGCGTCGGGCGCGGCGGGCCGTGGGTCGACCTGGAGGTCTTCGGGTCCGGCCTCGAGGCGTACGAGAAGGGGTTCCCCGAATCACTCGACCTCCTGATGCGCTGGCTGCGCGAACCCTCCGTCGCGGCCACCGGGGAGCGCTTCCGGTTCCGTGAAGTGCCCGTCGTCCCGCGCCCGTCGGAGTCCCTCACCGAGGCGGAGGGCCCCGAGGTCGTGGTCGCCTGCACCTCCCCGGCGAGCGTGCGGCTCGCGGCCGAGCGCGGGCTGCCGATGCTGCTCGGCATGCATGTGGGGGACGAGGAGAAGGCCGAGATGGTCGCCCTGTGGCAGCGGCACGCGCGTGCGTGCGGACGGCCGGCGGCGGAGGTCCACCGCGCGGCCCATGTGTCGGCCGGCGTCGTGCAGATCGCCGACCGGCGCACCGACGCGGCGGAGACGCTCCTCAAGGCGCTCCCCGGCTGGCTGCGGCAGGGACTCGAGGCCCATGTCACGGTGGACGACCGGGAGCGGCGGATGCGCGACCCGCTGGCCTACACCGAACTGCTCTGCGGGCTGCACCCGGTGGGCACCCCGCGGCTGTGCGCGGACCGGCTCGCCGCGACCAGCGAGCGGACCGGCATCTCCCGGTTCGCCCTGCTCGTCGAGGGTTCCGGCGACCTCGCGGCGACCGAGGAGAACGTACGGCGGCTCGGCGCCGAGGTGATCCCCCAACTCGTCTGAACGAGCGGGGGATTCCGGTGAGACTTGCCGCCCCGGTACAGAGCGCACCTCCCACGTACGGAGCGGCAAGCGAGGTGGCGTGTCAGCAGTCGCGCAGTTCCGGCGACTGGTTCAGCAGCTGCCCACGGACCGAGGTGAACTTGGCCAGCCTCTCGTCGACCGAGGAGTCGAGCGGGAACACGGCCACCCGGTGGCAGTTCTGGAAGGCCAGCCGGACACCGAAGTGCCGCTGCAGCGCGCCGCGTATCGCGTCACTCGCGAGCGCACGCAGCAGCTGACCGCGAGCCTGCTCGTCCGGCGGAGGCGTCTGGTTGTCGGCGAACTCTCCGCCGTCCACCTTCAACTGGGCCACCAGGGAGCTGATCATCTCCCACGCGTAGGGCAGGGAGGTCCGGACGCAGTCGACGAAGTCTGCTTCGTCGACCTCGCCTCGCTCGGCCTGTTCGAGTAGGGCCGGTGAGACGTCGAGCGACATGGGTTCTCCTCTCGCACCCCCGCCGGGCGGGGGTTGCCTGACAGATACGGGAGTTCGCAGAATCCGACACGCTGCGTGCACACGCCGCGACCTCCCGTTCAATACCGTAAGCAACTGGCCGGGGCCGCACCAGGAGAATCCCCGGATGCGGGACTTGCTGTGGGCCGGGAATCGGCCATCGCCGAACACGCGTTTTCCAGGAGATACAGGACACGCCCAGAGGGTCTGGAGTGACTCCTGTGACTCGGTTCCGAGTCGGTCACGGGACCGGGCGAATCGCATCGACCGCGGCCTGTCGAGTAGCGTTGCCGACCATGCGTCTCGTCATTGCCCGCTGCTCCGTGGACTACGCCGGGCGGCTCACCGCGCACCTGCCGTCGGCACCCCGCCTGATCCTGGTCAAGGCGGACGGAAGCGTCTCCGTCCACGCCGACGACCGGGCCTACAAGCCCCTGAACTGGATGTCGCCGCCCTGCACGCTCAAAGAGGGCAGCGGCGACGAGGAGGGGATCTGGACCGTCGTCAACAAGGCGGGCGAGAAACTCATCATCACGATGGAGGAGGTCCTGCACGACTCCTCGCACGAACTGGGCGTCGACCCCGGCCTGATCAAGGACGGCGTGGAAGCCCACCTCCAGGAGCTGCTCGCGGACCGCATCGAGACCCTCGGCGAGGGCTACACCCTCATCCGCCGCGAGTACATGACCGCCATCGGCCCCGTCGACATCCTCTGCCGCGACGCCGAGGGACAGACCGTCGCGGTGGAGATCAAGCGACGCGGTGAGATCGACGGCGTGGAGCAACTCACGCGCTATCTGGAGCTGTTGAACCGCGATCCGCATCTCGCCCCGGTGCGCGGCGTGTTCGCGGCCCAGGAGATCAAGCCGCAGGCCCGCGTGCTCGCCACCGACCGGGGCATCGGCTGCCAGGTCCTCGACTACGACGCCATGCGGGGCATCGAGGACGACAAACTGCGCCTGTTCTGAGCGGTGTCACGGCATGTGTGAAGGGCCGGATCCCCCGTCGGGGATCCGGCCCTTCACACATGCCCGAAAGTGTTCCCGGGCGTCCGCGGACGCCCGGGGTGTCAGATCAGCGTCGTTCCGGAGCTGCTCGGCGTGCCCGCCTCGCTGCTCTGCGGGGCGCTCGCCGGACTGCTCGCCCCCGACTCCGTCTGGGTCGGGGTGGAGGAGGTGGGGCCGCTCGCCGAGTCGGACGTGGCCGGCGGCGGGGTGTAGTCGTCCGTCGGGCCCGTCGTCGGGGTGGTCGGCTCGTCCGTGGGTTCGTCCGTCGGCTCGTCCGGCGACTCGGTCGGCTCGTCGGTGGGCTCGCTCGGCTTGGTCGTCGTCGACGGCTTCGCGGGCGAGGACGACGACGTCGTCGGCGTGGAGGGCGTGGTCGTCGAGTCGTCCGGCTTCCCGGTGTCGCTCGGATCGGCCGAGGAATCGCCCGACTCGGTGGCCGTCGGCGTCGGGTCGTCGGAGGTGCCGAGGGTGCCGTCCGGGCCGGGGTCGGCCGGCCGGCTGGTGGCGTCACCGGTGTCACCGCCCTCCTCGGTCCGCCGGTCCGCGCCCAGGCTGCCGTCGTCGGCACCCTGACTCGCGGACGGGTTGACGCCGACGTTCTCCGACGGGGCACCGGGGTCGTTCTCCGAGGTGGCTCCGAGGGTGACCACCGTGCCCAGCACGGCGACGAGCAGCGCGCCCGCGCCGGCCGCCACGAGGTTGCGCCGGGCCAGGCCCTTCAGTCCGACGCCGGCCTTGGGCGTGGGCGCGGGCATCGGCACGGGCGAGGTGTGGTGGACGATCAGGCCGGTGTCGGTGGGCGGCTGAAGCTCCGGGAAGGCCGTCGGCACCCCGCGGGGCGGCGAGGCCGACTCCTCGTGCCGGGCGTCCGGCACCTCCTCCCCCGCGGTCGGCGCGAGCGCCGCCGGGATGCCGGAGCGGTCGCTGACCAGGGCCAGGGCCCGGCGTCCGGCGACGGTGCCGCGCTTGTCGGCGGCGGCCCCGCGCAGGCCGACGGAGGCCTCCAGTTCGGCACGGGCGCGGTCCAGCTCCCCCGCGCACAGGGCGTGGATGCCGAGCTCGTGGTGGAAGTAGGCCTCCTCCGCCACGTCCCCGGCGAGCCGGGCGGCCTCCGCACCGGCCCGCAGGGTCCGCTCCCAGGCGCTCCAGTGCAGGCCCGCGGCGAACGCGGGGGCGGCGGTGCGGGCCAGTTGCACCGCCACGTCCGCCTCGCCCTCGTCGGCGGCCGAGGCGAGCGGCGACAGCACGGCGAGCGCGGCGAGCACCGCGTCGGCCTCGGCGCAGACCCGTTCCGGGGTGACCGAGGGGTGTCCGGCCCACCAGGTGTAGTGCTGGGCAGCGGTGCGTGCCTGTGCCTGCGCCCCGTCGGCGTACCCGGCGGCCTCCAGCTGGGCCGGTACGCCGGCGGCGAGCCGGTAGCGGGAACCGGCCGGGGCGACCAGTCCGCAGGCGGCCAGTTCGCCGAGCGCGGCGTCGGCGTGGGTGTCGCCGACCAGCGCGGGCAGATGCGCCTGGTGCGGGAGTTCGCCGCCGAGCGCGACGGCGAACCGCAGGGTGGCGCGGGCGGAGGCGCTGAGCCGTGCCGCGAGCAGCGGGGCGGGAGCGGCCGCCTCGCCGAGCGAGGGCAGCGGGATCTCGTCACCGTCGACGGTGCCGACGGCGTCGGCGGGCAGTTCGTCGGACAGGTCGCCGGGCCAGATGTCCTCGAAGACGCCGAACTCGTCGACGGCGCTGGTGCCGGCGCGCCGCCGGTCGCGCTGCCGCAGCAGGGCACCGGCCTGGACGAAGCGCAGCGGCAGGCCCTCGGACTCGAACCAGAGGTCACCGGCCCAGTTCGACTCGTCCTCGGTGAGGTCCCGGTCGACGGCGCGCTCCAGCAGGTCGAGACCGGCCGCGCGGTCGAGTCCGTCGAGGACGACCTCCTCCACGGCGGAGTCGGCCGACGGGGCGGGCACGTCCGGGGTGGCGCCGAGCAGGAAGGCGCACTCGGGCGTCGCGTCGAGCAGTTCGTCGAGGGCGGCGCCGCCGAACCCGAGGTCGTCGAGGACGACGACCGCGCCGACCTCACGGAGGCAGTCGGCGAGTTCGTCCCGGCCGGGGCGGTACAGCGGCGCGTCGTACACGGCGTAGAAGAGGTCGTACAGCAGATCGTCGGCGCTGCGGCGGTGGCCGTCCAGGCGGACCACGCCGTCGGGGGCGAGGTCCGCGCAGTCCTCTGCGACGACGTCGAGCAGCCGGGTACGGCCGGAGCCCGCGGGGCCGGTGAGGCGCACGGAACGGCCGCGGGCGAGCAGCCGGACCAGCTTCTCGCGCTCGTCCTGGCGGGCCGTCAGCGGCAGCTCGGGCTGGGACGGGCCGGGCGGGACGGGCGGCCTGGCGGCCCGCCCGGTCTCGGCGCGCTCGGCCTCCGTCAGCTTCACGGGGCGTGCGGGCCGCTCGGCGGGCGGGCAGGGCTCTATCTCACTGCCGTCGACGGGATTGACGGTCAGCAGGAAGTCGCCGGAGACGAGCTGCACCGTGCGGGCGAGCACGGGCGCGGGCTGCCCGAAGTCGGATGCGAGGGGTTCCCTGGGCGGGCGCTGGCGCGGCGCGTGCCCGTCACCGTCACGACCGTACTCCTCGGGTCCCGGGTTGTTCGGGTCCATAAGGTCCTAGCCCCCCAAAAGCGTCGTGTGCCTGGGTCCAAGCCCCTCCCGGCCTTGCTGCACACCGCGCTGTCGCTTCTGGTCCGGTCCCGCTCGAGGGTTGGTGAGGCAGCGGGCAGCCGAACCCTAAACCTTCTCCCAGTATCTACGACAGTCCGGGGTACCGCTGGGTCCGGGACATCACAGTCTCGTGAGGATTGTGCGCACGTCGCACGGGTCGCCGGGGTCTCTCGTCAGGTCGTCCGGTGCCTGCCAAGTCGTCAGGTTCATCCGGTTCAGCCCGCTCCGACCTCACACACGGGGCAGCGTGTCCACCCCGATGCCCCCTTCGATCGCCAGGATCCGGTGCAGCCGGGTGGCCACCAACAGACGCTGCAGCTGTGGCGGTACGTCGCGCAGCACCAGTCGCCGGCCGCAGCGGCCGGCCCGCCGGTGGACCCCCATGATCACGCCGAGTCCGGTGGCGTCCCAGGAGTCCAGTTCGGACAGGTCCAGCAGCAGATCGCCGACCCCGCCGTCGACGGCCGAGTGCAGGACCGTACGGGCGTCCGCCGCGCTGCGGACGTCGAGGCGGCCCCCGACGACCAGTTCGGCGTGGTCGCCCCTGATATGCATATGCGCTCCCGTGCGTGCCGTGCTCCGTTTTTTAAGGTTCCAGGGTTTTCAGGTTTTCAAGGTGTGCAGGCTTCTCACGTTTTTGACGACGGTGATGCAACCTCTGACTGCCTGGAGCCCGCAGAGGTTGCCCCGCGTAAGCGAACCGATACCGAATTCACCCCGGTGCGTGATGAGCACCGGGGCGTCCGGAATGATCAGTACACGTAGAAGCCCTGCCCGCTCTTCCGGCCGATGTCACCGGCGTCAACCATCCGGCGCATCAGCTCGGGCGGGGCGAACTTCTCGTCCTGGGACTCGGTGTAGATGTTCCCGGTGGCGTGCAGCAGGATGTCGACGCCGGTCAGGTCGGCGGTGGCCAGCGGCCCCATGGCGTGACCGAAGCCCAGCTTGCAGGCCAGGTCGATGTCCTCGGCGCTCGCCACACCCGACTCGTGGAGCTTCGCGGCCTCGACGACGAGGGCGCTGATGAGGCGGGTGGTCACGAAGCCGGCCACATCACGGTTGACGACGATGCAGGTCTTGCCGACCGACTCGGCGAACTCCCGTGCGGTAGCGAGGGTTTCGTCGCTGGTCTTGTAGCCGCGGACCAGTTCGCACAGCTGCATCATCGGCACCGGCGAGAAGAAGTGCGCGCCGACGACCCGCTCCGGGCGCTCCGTCACAGCCGCGATCTTGGTGATCGGGATGGCCGAGGTGTTGGAGGCGAGCACGGTGTCGTCGCGCACGATCCGGTCGAGGGCGCGGAAGATCTCGTGCTTGACCTCGAGCTTCTCGAAGACCGCCTCGACCACGACGTCCGCGTCCGCGCAGGCGTCCAGGTCGGTGGTCGCGGTGATCCGGGCGAGGGCCGCGTCGGCGTCGTGGGCCTCGAGCTTGCCCTTGCTCACGAACTTGTCGTACGACGACTTGATTCCGTCGGTACCTCGCGTGAGCGCCTCGTCGGTGACGTCGCGCAGGACGACGTCCCAGCCCGCCTGAGCGGAGACCTGGGCGATTCCGGACCCCATGAGGCCGGCCCCGATGACGGCGAGCTTCCGTGCCACTGTGCGACTCCCCTTCGAAACACTCACACGCTGTTCCTGTACGTCACTCGCGGACACTAGCGCTCGTGAGCGGATGTGTGAGGGGTTAGTAATGCGTGTCACGTCTCACGCAGTGAGACGCCCATCACTCCCGGCGCTTCCGAGGACCCTCGGGTTCGGCCATTAACCCTCCCCACCGTCAACTCCAGGTATTCATCCACAGATTGTTGACGCGCGTAGCACCGTGTCGCACGCTGGTCGACGGGTGCCGTCCGGGCGGGCGGCACCGTTCCATCCAGCGACGGACGGTCGGGAGGCCGGAATGCTGAGACGCGCGACACGCACCCTTCTCTCATTTGTCATGATCATGGCGGGTACGGTCCTCGGAGTGGGCGCCACCGCCGGCACGGCGCACGCCGACGAGTGCTACACCTGGAACCGCACCCTGTCCCAGGGCTCCTCCGGCAGCGATGTGACGCAGCTGCAGATCCGGGTCGCCGGCTGGGTGACCTCGGGCGAGCGGCTCTCCTACGACGGCCAGTACGGTGCCCGCACCACCGCCGCCGTCAAGAAGTTCCAGTCGGCGTACGGACTGCCCGCCGACGGTGTCGCCGGTCCGCAGACCTTCAGCAAGATCTACGCGCTCCAGGACGCCGACTGCACGCCCGTCCACTTCAGCTATGCCGAACTCAACAAGTGCAACTCCACCTGGTCGGGCGGCGCGGTCTCGGCAGCCACCGCCAAGGCGAACGCCCTGAAGACCATGTGGAAGCTGGAGGCCATGCGGCACGCGCTCGGTGACGTGCCGATCACCGTCTCCAGCGGCTTCCGCTCCTACGCCTGCAACAGCGCGGTCGGCGGCTCGTCGACCAGCCGTCACCTCTACGGCGACGCGGCCGACCTCGTCGGCTCGCCGAGCCTGTGCACCCTCGCCCGCCAGTCCAGGGTCCACGGCTTCTCCGAGATCCTCGGCCCCGGCTACCCCGGCCACAACGACCACACCCACGTGGCCTTCGACCCGTCACCGTACTGGTCCGCACCCAGCTGCGGGATCTGACCGGCGCTCCACCCCACGCGAGACCGACCGTCACGGCGGGCCGTGACGGTCGGCACACCGGTGTCCGGACCTCCGGGGCCTCATTAGGCTGACCGCATGGTCAACCTGACACGCATCTACACGAAGACCGGCGACAAGGGCACCACGAACCTCGGTGACATGAGCCGGGTCGCCAAGACCGACCTGCGCATCGCCGCCTACGCCGACGCCAACGAGGCGAACGCGGTGATCGGCACCGCGATCGCGCTGGGATCTCTCGACGAGGAGGTCGTCGAGGTCCTCACCCGCGTGCAGAACGACCTGTTCGACGTGGGCGCGGACCTGTCGACGCCGGTCGTGGAGAACCCGGAGTTCCCTCCGCTGCGGGTCGAGCAGTTCTACGTCGACCGGCTGGAGACGGACTGCGACCGCTTCAACGAGCGGCTGGAGAAGCTGCGCTCCTTCATCCTCCCGGGAGGCACGGCGGGCGCCGCCCTCCTCCACCAGGCCTGCACCGTGGTCCGCCGCGCGGAACGCTCCACCTGGGCGGCCCTGGAGGCGCACGGCGACACCATGAACCCCCTCACCGCCACCTACCTCAACCGCCTCTCCGACCTCCTCTTCATCCTGGCCCGCACCGCCAACAAGGAGACCGGCGACATCCTGTGGGTACCGGGCGGGGAGCGCTGAGGGGCGACGGCAGCGGGCCGTGGCCGGGCCGTCCGGGCGCCTGCCCGGACGGCCCGGCCGGGCTCACCGGCGGACGCTCTTCTCCGACTCGGCGAGACCGTCCCGGTCCGCCCGTCCCTCGCCCGCCGGGGCCTTCTTCGGCCAGAGCCAGTAGGTCAGGGCGATCAGGCCGTGGATGCCGGTGACGCGCCAGGCGGTGAGGCGCCAGCTCTCCAGGGAGCCCACCCGGCTCGCGTCGCCGACGTACCGGATGGCGAGCTGGAGCAGCACGGTGGCCACGGCGGCCCCCGCCAGCGTGCCCAGCCACACCCCGGCCTCGTACCGGGCGCGGGCCATGCCGTAGCGGGGCGGACCGGCCGGCTTGGGGGCGCCGCCGAACCGGTGGGCGGCGTGGCCGTCGAGCCACTTCACGGTGCGGTGGCCGTGTCCGACGGTGTAGCCGATGTAGAGCGCGGCCAGACCGTGCGCCCAGCCCGGCTCGGCACCGTTCTTCAGGTCCAGCGCGGTGGCGACCAGCAGGACGACCTCCAGCAGCGGCTCGCACAGCAGCAGCGCCAGGCCGGTGCGCGGCATCTTCAGCAGGTAGCGGAAGGCCAGTCCGGCGGCCAGCAGCACCCAGAAGCCGATCTCGCATGCTGCGATCAAGGCGACGATCACGGTTCGCTCCTCTCGGTCACCCTTTCAGGCTCCCGTGCGGGGCGGCCGGGATCGTCGTCGCCGGTGACGAATCTCCGGTACATCGAAAGATGCAGTCCAGGACCCTTCGCGGGCACAAGGCACCGGGTGCGCGCACCGTGTTGGATGGTGCCATGGCCGTACGACTCCCCCGCCCCCACCGTTTCGACGCATGGGTCGCGCTCGCCGGGCTGCTCGGCGGGCTCCTGCTGTGCGGCATCGGCCTGGGCATGCGGCCGGCCCACGACCCGACCGTGCTCTTCGACGGCCCCTGGCCGATCGTGCTGCCGCTCTTCCTGATGGCCGGGGGCGAGCTGCTGCGCCGGGCCGCCCCGCGCACCGCCCTGCTGATCGGCACGGTCGCGCTGATCGGGGACGCCCTCACCCAGGGCAGCCTGATCACGCTCCTGATGTACACCGACCTCATGTACACCGCCGTCCTCTACGGCACGCCCTCCTCCGCCCGCCACATCCCGCGGGTCACCGGGCTGCTCACCATCGTGGCGACCCTGGTGCCCTACGCGGTGTGGCGGGTGCCGGAGGCGCTGCTGGTCGGTGTGTTCACCGGCCTCGTCGCGTTCGCGCCCGCGTCGACCGGTCTGATCGTGCGCAACCACCGCGAGGCCGCTGACTCCGCCCGACTGCGGGCCGAACAGACCGCGCTGCTCGCCGAGATGGACCGCACCCAGGCGGTGGCGGCCGAACGGGCCCGGATGGCACGGGAGTTGCACGACATGGTCGCCAACCACCTGTCCGCGATCGCCATCCACTCGACGGCCGCCCTCTCCCTGGAGGACGAGAAGACCTCCCGCGAGGCTCTCACCGTGATCCGGGAGAACAGCGTCCAGGGACTGTCCGAGATGCGCCGCCTGATCGGCATCCTGCGGGACGGCACCACCGCCGACGACAAAGAGCCCGCCGCCACCCCGACCCTCGACGGTCTCGGCGCCCTGGTGGAGGGGGCCCGCGCCAACGGCCTGGACGTCGCCCTCGACGCCGTGCACGGCTCCGTGCCGGCCCCGGTCGAGCTGGCCGCGTACCGCATCGTGCAGGAGTCGCTGACCAACGCGCTCAAGCACGCCGCGCAGGGCGCGGTGACGGTGTGGCTGCGCGGGCGGAACGGCGCCCTCGAGCTGCGGGTGACCAGCCCCTGCGGGGGCAGGGACGCCCCGCGCGCGCCGGGCTCCGGGGCCGGGCTCGTCGGGATGCGGGAGCGTGCCGCGCTGCTGCACGGCACCTTCGAGGCCGGCCCGGAGAACTCCGCGGACGGCACCGGCGGCAAGCTCTGGGTCGTCCGCGCCACCCTTCCCGTCACCGACGTTCCCCGAGGAGGGACCGAATGATCCGCGTCCTGGTCGCCGAGGACCAGTTGGCCGTCCGCGCCGGGCTGGTGCTCATCCTGCGCAGCGCGCCCGACATCGAGGTGGCGGGTGAGGCGGCGGACGGCGAGCAGGCGGTGGCGCTCGCCCGTGAACTGCGCCCGGACGTGGTGCTGATGGATGTGCAGATGCCGCGCCTGGACGGGGTGTCGGCCACCCGGCAGGTCGTCGCGGAGGGGCTCGCCGACGTCCTGGTGCTGACCACCTTCGACCTCGACGAGTACGTCTTCGGGGCGCTGCGGGCCGGGGCCTCGGGGTTCCTGTTGAAGAACACGGAGGCGAAGGACCTCGTCGAGGCCGTGCGCACGGTGGCGCGCGGGGAGGGGATCGTCGCCCCGGCCGTGACCCGGCGGCTGATCGCCGAGTTCGCCGCGAAGCCCGCCCGCGGGTCCACGGCCGATCCGGCGGTGCTGGACTCCCTCACCCGGCGCGAGCGGGAGGTGCTGTCCTGTCTCGGCGAGGGCCTGTCCAACGCCGCCGTCGCGGAGCGCCTCGACATGGCGGAGGCCACGGTGAAGACCCACGTCAGCCGTCTGCTGGGGAAGCTGGGGCTGCGCAGCCGTGTGCAAGCCGCGGTACTGGCCCAGGAGTTGGGGGTCTGACCGGAACGAGTGGGTGGTCCAGACCTATTGACCCGTGGTCCAGACCTTTCTATCCTCGCGGCACCGTGGGTGTGAAGGCTCAGTCATGTCCACGGCGGTATCCCCCACCCCCACGAAGGAGGCGCGCCATGCGCTTCAGACACAGAGCCGTGGCAGGGTTCTCGACCCTGCTCCTCCCCCTCTCCGCTCTCATCGCCCTCGCGAGCCCCGCCCAGGCCGCGACATCGGCGACCGCCACCTACGCCAAGACCCAGGACTGGGGCTCCGGTTTCGAGGGCAAGTGGACGGTGAAGAACACCGGCACCACGACGATCAACTCCTGGACCGTCGAGTGGGACTTCCCCTCCGGTACCAAGGTCACCTCCGCCTGGGACGCCACGGTCACCAACTCCGGTGACCACTGGACCGCCAAGAACGTCGGTTGGAACGGCACCCTCGCTCCCGGGGCGTCGATCTCCTTCGGCTTCAACGGCAGCGGCTCCGGCTCCCCGTCCGGCTGCAAGCTCAACGGCGGCAGCTGCGACGGCACCTCCGTCCCCGGCGACGCGGCCCCCTCCGCCCCCGGCACCCCCACCGCCTCGAACATCACCGACACCTCCGTGCGGCTGTCCTGGTCCGCCGCCACCGACGACAAGGGCGTCAAGAACTACGACGTCCTGCGCGACGGCGCCAGGGTCGCCACCGTGACCGGCACGTCGTACACGGACACCGGCCTGGCCAAGGGCACCGACTACTCGTACACCGTCCAGGCCCGTGACACCGCCGACCAGACCGGCCCGGTCAGCGGCGCGGTGCGGGTGCGCACCACCGGCAACACCGAGGAACCGCCGCCCACCGGCGCCAAGGTCAACCTCGGCTACTTCACCGAGTGGGGCGTCTACGGCCGCAACTACCACGTCAAGAACCTGGTGACGTCCGGCTCCGCCGCCAAGATCACGCACATCAACTACGCGTTCGGCAACGTCGTGGGCGGCCAGTGCAAGCTCGACGACGCCTACGCAGCCACCGACAAGGCCTACACCGCCGACCAGTCCGTCAGCGGCACCGCCGACACCTGGGACCAGCCGCTGCGCGGCAACTTCAACCAGCTGCGCCAGCTGAAGGCCAAGTACCCGCACATCAAGGTGCTGTACTCGTTCGGCGGCTGGACCTACTCCGGTGGCTTCGGCCAGGCCGCGCAGAACCCGGCCGCGTTCGCCAAATCCTGCAAGCAGGTCGTGGAGGACCCGCGCTGGGCCGATGTCTTCGACGGCATCGACATCGACTGGGAGTACCCGAACGCCTGCGGCCTCACCTGCGACACCAGTGGTCCGGCGGCCTTCAGGAACCTCTCCCAGGCCCTGCGCACCGAGTTCGGCAAGGACTACCTGGTCACCGCCGCCATCACCGCGGACGGCTCGAACGGCGGCAAGATCGACGCGGCCGACTACGGCGGCGCCGCCCAGTACCTCGACTGGTACAACGTGATGACGTACGACTACTTCGGCGCCTGGGACAAGGCCGGCCCCACCGCCCCGCACTCGCCGCTGACCGCGTACAACGGCATCCCGCAGGACGGCTTCAACTCCGCCGCCGCCATCGCCAAGCTGAAGGCCAAGGGCGTCCCGGCGAGCAAGCTGCTGCTCGGCATCGGCTTCTACGGCCGCGGCTGGACGGGCGTCACCCAGGCCGCCCCCGGCGGCACCGCCACCGGCCCGGCGGCCGGCACCTACGAGGCCGGCATCGAGGACTACAAGATCCTCAAGAACAGCTGTCCGGCCACCGGCACCGTCGGCGGCACGGCGTACGCCCACTGCGGCAACAACTGGTGGTCCTACGACACCCCCGCCACCATCAACAGCAAGATGGCCTGGGCCAAGAACCAGGGCCTGGGCGGAGCGTTCTTCTGGGAGTTCAGCGGTGACACCGCGGGCGGTGAACTGGTCGGCGCCATCCACAACGGCCTGAAGTAGGCACAGGCACCCGACCGTGAACAGGACTGCTCCCCCGGACGAGGTCCGGGGGAGCAGTCCTGTTCACACGTGTCTACGCCACATTCACCCGCTGGCCGGGCGGTGCCGCCTCCAGCCAGGCGAGGAAACCGGTCAGCGCGTCGTCGCTCATCGCCAGCTCCAGCCGCCTGCCCCGGTGCAGACAGGCCAGGATCACCGCGTCCGACAGCAGCGCCAGCTCCTCCTCGCCCTCGGGCACCCGGCGGCCCGCCACCTCGATCGCCGAGCGCTCCAGGACGCGGCGCGGACGCAGCGCGTAGGAGAAGACGCGGAACCACTCCACCCGGTCGCCGTTGTAGCGGGCCACCCCGTACGCCCAGCCCTTGCCGCCGGTGTCGCCCGCTTCCGGGACGTCCCAGCGCAGGCTGCAGTCGAAGGTTCCGCCGGAACGCTGGAGGAAACGGCGGCGCAGGCCGAACACGAAGAGGCCCACCACCACGAGCGCCACGACACTTCCGCACACAGTCAGAGCGAGGACCATCGACACCGACCTCCTCGTCTCCTAGGTAACGGAACGGAAAAATCATCCAGATCTGCCTCAGCCGCGACCGGGTCCGGATCGCTCCGGTCCCAGCCGCGGCTGAGTCACGTCATTGCACGGCTCCCCCAGAGCCTAGACGGCCTGGGAGGCTCCTCGGGTCGTTCAGTGCCCCGCCGCCGCGCGCAGTCGTACGTCCGCGCGCCGCTCCGCCGAGGCGTCCGCCTCCGACTTCGCACGGTCCCGCGCCCGCTCCGCGCGCTTGACGTCGATCTCGTCCGACAGCTCGGCGATCTCGGCCAGCAGCGACAGCTTGTCGTCCGCGAACGAGATGAAACCGCCGTGCACCGCGGCGACGACCGTCCCGCCGTCGTTCGTACGGATGGTCACCGGGCCCGACTCCAGCACACCGAGCAGCGGCTGGTGACCGGGCATGACGCCGATGTCGCCGGACGTGGTGCGCGCGACGACCAGGGTGGCCTCGCCCGACCAGACCTCTCGGTCGGCCGCGACCAGCGCGACGTGCAGCTCAGCAGCCAAGATGGCTCCTCGGGTCACCACCCGGCAGGTCCGCCGGGTGTTGGTTACAAGTCTAATGGGCGGGGGTCAGGGGGCGGGACGGTGCCCGCCCCCCGACCCGAGCGCGAGGCTCAGGAGACGCCCAGCTCCTTCGCGTTCTTCTTCAGGTCCTCGATGCCACCGCACATGAAGAACGCCTGCTCCGGGAAGTGGTCGTACTCACCGTCGCAGATCGCGTTGAACGCGGCGATCGACTCGTCCAGCGGCACGTCCGAACCGTCCACGCCGGTGAACTGCTTGGCGACGTGGGTGTTCTGGGACAGGAAGCGCTCCACGCGACGGGCGCGGTGGACCGCGAGCTTGTCCTCCTCGCCGAGCTCGTCGATACCGAGGATCGCGATGATGTCCTGCAGGTCCTTGTACTTCTGCAGGATGTTCTTCACCCGCATGGCCGCGTCGTAGTGGTCCTGCGCGATGTAGCGCGGGTCCAGGATGCGGGACGTGGAGTCCAGCGGGTCCACGGCCGGGTAGATGCCCTTCTCGGAGATCGGACGGGAGAGCACCGTCGTCGCGTCGAGGTGGGCGAAGGTGGTGGCCGGGGCCGGGTCGGTCAGGTCGTCCGCGGGGACGTAGATCGCCTGCATCGAGGTGATCGAGTGACCGCGGGTCGAGGTGATGCGCTCCTGGAGGAGACCCATCTCGTCGGCCAGGTTCGGCTGGTAGCCCACCGCGGAGGGCATGCGGCCGAGCAGGGTCGACACCTCGGAACCGGCCTGCGTGAAGCGGAAGATGTTGTCGATGAAGAACAGCACGTCCTGCTTCTGGACGTCACGGAAGTACTCGGCCATGGTGAGGCCGGCCAGCGCGACGCGCAGACGGGTGCCCGGGGGCTCGTCCATCTGGCCGAAGACCAGGGCGGTCTTGTCGATGACGCCCGACTCGCTCATCTCGTCGATGAGGTCGTTGCCCTCACGGGTGCGCTCACCGACACCGGCGAACACCGACACACCGTCGTGGTTGTTGGCGACGCGGTAGATCATCTCCTGGATGAGCACCGTCTTGCCGACGCCGGCACCGCCGAACAGACCGATCTTGCCGCCCTTGACGTACGGGGTCAGCAGGTCGATGACCTTGACGCCGGTCTCGAACATCTCGGTCTTCGACTCGAGCTCGTCGAAGTTGGGCGCCTTGCGGTGGATCGGCCAGCGCTCGCCCTCGTAGGTCTCGTCGCTGTTCAGCACCGCACCGAGGGTGTTGAACACCTTGCCCTTGGTGAAGTCGCCGACCGGGACGGAGATCGCCGAGCCGGTGTCGCTCACCGGGGCCTGGCGGACCAGACCGTCGGTGGGCTGCATGGAGATGGTGCGGACCAGGCCCTCGCCCAGGTGCTGGGCGACCTCCAGGGTCAGCGTCTTCAGCTCACCCGCGTTCGCCGGGTCGGCGACCTCGACGTGCAGGGCGTTGTAGATCTCCGGCATCGCGTCGACGGGGAACTCCACGTCGACGACCGGGCCGATGACCCGGGCGACACGGCCCGTGGCCGTCGCGGTCTCAACAGTGGTGGTCATTAATTGTCACTCCCCGCGTTTGCGTCGGCCAGAGCGCCTGCGCCACCGACGATCTCGCTGATTTCCTGGGTGATTTCGGCCTGGCGGGCCGCGTTGGCAAGACGGGAGAGCGTGTTGATCAACTCACCCGCGTTGTCGGTGGCCGACTTCATCGCGCGCCGCGTGGCGGCGTGCTTCGAAGCGGCCGACTGGAGCAGCGCGTTGTAGATGCGGCTCTCCACGTAGCGCGGCAGCAGGGCGTCGAGGACGTCCTCCGCCGAGGGCTCGAAGTCGTACAGCGGAAGGATCTCGTCCTTGGTGGACGCCGTCTCCTCCGCGACCTCCTCGAGGCGCAGCGGAAGCAGCCGGGAGTCGACCGCGGTCTGCGTCATCATCGAGACGAACTCGGTGTAGACGATGTGGAGTTCGTCCACACCGCCGTCCGCCGTGTCCTTCTCGATGGCCTCGATCAGCGGCGCCGCGACGGTCTTGGCGTCCGCGTACGAGGGCTCGTCGGTGAAGCCCGAGAACGACTCCGCGACCGTGCGCTCACGGAAGTTGTAGTGCGCCAGACCGCGGCGGCCGACGATGTACGTGTCGACCTCCACGCCCTCGCCCTCCAGGCGCGCGGTCAGCTGCTCCGCCGCCTTGATCGCGTTGGCATTGAAGGCGCCGGCCAGGCCGCGGTCGCTCGTGAGGAGCAGGACCGCGGCACGGGTCGGGTTCTCCGCCTCCGTGGTCAGCGGGTGCTTGGCGTCCGAACCGGTGCCGACGGCCGTGACCGCACGGGTCAGTTCCTCGGCGTACGGCGTGGAGGACCGCACCTTGCGCTGCGCCTTGACGACGCGCGAGGCGGCGATCATCTCCATCGCCTTGGTGATCTTCTTGGTCGCGGTGACGGATCGGATGCGACGCTTGTAGACCCGGAGCTGGGCTCCCATGAGTCAGGTCCCTTCCTTGAACGTCACTTGGCGGCAGCGGCCGGAGCGTCCTCGCCGAGCAGCTTGCCTTCGCTCGTCTCGAACTGCTTCTTGAAGGCCGCGATCGCGTCGCCCACGGCCTGGAGGGTGTCGTCCGACATCTTGCCGCCCTCGCGGATGGAGGTCATGAGGCCCTGCTCGCCGCGGTGCAGGTACTCCAGCAGCTCCTTCTCGAAGCGGCGGATGTCGGCGACCGGCACCTCGTCCATCTTGCCGGTGGTGCCGGCCCAGACGGAGACGACCTGGTCCTCGGTGGCCATCGGCTGGTACTGGTCCTGCTTCAGCAGCTCGACCATGCGCTGACCGCGCTCCAGCTGCGACTTCGACGCGGCGTCCAGGTCGGAACCGAAGGCGGCGAACGCCTCCAGCTCACGGAACTGGGCGAGGTCCACGCGCAGTCGGCCGGAGACCTGCTTCATCGCCTTGTGCTGGGCGGAGCCACCGACTCGGGAGACCGAGATACCGACGTTCAGGGCCGGACGCTGACCGGCGTTGAACAGGTCGGACTCCAGGAAGCACTGGCCGTCGGTGATGGAGATGACGTTGGTCGGGATGAACGCCGAGACGTCGTTCGCCTTGGTCTCGACGATCGGCAGACCGGTCATCGAGCCCTTGCCCATCTCGTCGGAGAGCTTGGCGCAGCGCTCCAGGAGGCGGGAGTGCAGGTAGAAGACGTCGCCCGGGTAGGCCTCGCGGCCCGGCGGGCGGCGCAGCAGCAGGGAGACGGCGCGGTAGGCGTCGGCCTGCTTCGACAGGTCGTCGAAGATGATCAGGACGTGCTTGCCCTGGTACATCCACTGCTGGCCGATGGCCGAGCCGGTGTAGGGCGCCAGGTACTTGAAGCCGGCCGGGTCGGACGCCGGGGCGGCGACGATGGTCGTGTACTCCAGGGCACCGTTCTCCTCCAGCGCGCGGCGGACCGACGCGATGGTGGAGCCCTTCTGGCCGACGGCGACGTAGATGCAGCGGACCTGCTTGTTCACGTCGCCGGAGCGCCAGTTGTCACGCTGGTTGATGATCGTGTCGACGGCCAGCGCGGTCTTGCCGGTGCCGCGGTCGCCGATGATCAGCTGACGCTGGCCGCGGCCGATCGGGGTCATGGCGTCGACGGCCTTGTAGCCCGTCTCCATCGGCTCGTGCACCGACTTGCGCTGCATGACCGTGGGGGCCTGCAGTTCGAGGGCGCGGCGGCCCTCGGTCTCGATCTCGCCGAGGCCGTCGATCGGGTTGCCGAGCGGGTCGACCACGCGGCCGAGGTAGCCCTCGCCCACGGCGACGGACAGGACCTCGCCGGTGCGGGCGACCGGCTGGCCCTCCTCGATGCCGCTGAACTCACCGAGGACGATGGCACCGATCTCGCGCTCCTCGAGGTTGAGGGCGAGGCCGAGGGTGCCGTCCTCGAACTTCAGCAGCTCGTTGGCCATGGCCGAGGGCAGACCCTCGACCTTGGCGATGCCGTCGCCGGCGAGGGTGACCGTGCCGACTTCCTCGCGCGAGGCCGCGTCCGGCTTGTACGACTGGACGAAGTTCTCCAGCGCGTCCCGGATCTCCTCCGGCCGGATCGTGAGCTCCGCCATCTGAGTTCCCTGCTCTCCTTGTTGGGCCCGAAGTTTCACTTTGGGGGTATTCCACGAGTCGGGACTCCCCCCGGAAGAGGTGAATCCTCTGCACGGCCCAACCAGGGCCGCAAGTACGTTCTTGGTGTTCAGTTGCTGCGTCGGTCGCGTCTGTCGCGTCGGCGCTAGCTCGCCAGCCGGCGGCTCGCGTCCTCCAGCCGGTCCGCGATGGAGCCGTTGATGATCTCGTCGCCGACCTGCACCCGGATTCCGCCGATGACCTCGGGGTCCACGGCGAGGTTGAGGTGCATGCGGCGGCCGTAGAGCTTCGCGAGGCCGGCGCCGAGGCGCTGCTTCTGCGCGTCGCTCAGCGGCACCGCGGAGGTGACGACGGCCACCATGCGGTCACGCCGCTCGGCGGCGAGCTTGGACAGGGACTCGATTCCCGATTCCAGGCTACGTCCCCGCGGCGCGGTCACCAGACGCGTCACCAGGCGTTCGGTGGTCGCGTTCGCCTTGCCGCCGAGCAGGCTGTGCAGCAGCTCGCTCTTGGCGGAGGTGGTGGCCTTGCGGTCGGTCAGCGCGGCGCGCAGCTCCTTGCTCGAGGAGACGATCCGGCCGAACCGGAACAGCTCGTCCTCGACGCCGTCGAGCGCGCCCGCCTGCTGCGCGGCAGTGAGGTCGGCGAGGTCGGCCAGCTGTTCCAGTGCGTCCACCAGGTCGCGGGACTGCGACCAGCGGGAGCGCACCATGCCGGCCACCAGGTCGGCGGCGTCGCCGCTGAGCTGGGTGCCGAGCAGGCGCTGGGCCAGTTCCGCCTTGGCCTCGCCGGCCTGCGCCGGGTCGGTGAGGACCCGGCGCAACGACACCTCGCGGTGGAGCAGCGCGGTGACGGCGGCCAGCTCTTCGGCGAGCGAGCCGGCGTCGACGGACGTGGAGTCCGTCAGCGCGTCGAGACGCTCACGTGCGGCTGCCAGGGCCTCGCGGCTCGCTCCGTTCATCGTGCGGCCTCGGCCTTCTGGTCGAGGTCGTCGAGGAACCGGTCGATCACTCGGCTCTGCCGGGCGTGGTCCTCGAGGGACTCGCCGACGAGCTTGCCGGCCAGGTCGGTGGCGAGCTTGCCGACGTCCTGGCGCAGCACCGACGCGGCGGTCTTGCGGTCCGCCTCGATCTGCGAGTGACCGGCGGCGATGATCTCCTCACGCTGCCGCTGGCCTTCCGCGCGCATCTCGGCGATGAGCGTGGCGCCCTGCTCCTGCGCCTCCTGGCGCAGTCGCGCGGCCTCGTGCCGGGCCTCGGCGAGCTGGGCCTTGTACTGCTCGAGAACGCTCTGGGCCTCGGTCTGAGCGGCCTCGGCCTTCTCGATACCGCCTTCGATGGCCTCGCGACGCTGCTCCAGAACCTTGTTGATGTTCGGGAGGAGCTTCTTGGCGAGGAAGCCGAAGACGATGACGAAGGCGAGCAGGCCGATGACGAGCTCGGGAATCGGCGGGACGAGGGGGTTCTGAAGCTCCTCGGCCGCGATATGAAGCAGTGGGCTCATATCAGAGTGCCTTTCGTCTGGTGAGCCGGTCGCGGATCAGACGATCAGAGGCCGTAGACGAACGGCATGACCAGACCGATCAGGGCGAGCGCCTCACAGAAGGCGAAGCCCAGGATCTGGTTGGCGCGGATGAGACCGGCGGCCTCGGGCTGACGGGCGAGGGCCTCGGTGCCCTTGCCGAAGATGATGCCGACGCCGATGCCGGGACCGAACGCGGCGATGCCGTAGCCGATGGAAGCGATCGAACCGCTGACGGCAGCAAGGGTCTGGGACATTCCGGTTCTTCCTTTTCTTCACGGGCCGGTGGGGGTGGGCCACCGGTCGAATGGGGGCGGTGCGGGACGCTCAGTGCTGCTCGGCGAGCGCGCCCTGGATGTAGGTGACGGTCAGCAGGACGAAGACGTACGCCTGCAGGGCCTGGATGAAGAGCTCGAAGACGGTCATCACCAGGACCATCAGGAACGAGACGCTGGCGTAGGCGATCCCGATGCCGTTCAGCAGGTACCAGCTGGCGATGGTGAACAGCACCAGCAGGATGTGACCCGCGAACATGTTCGCGAAGAGTCGCACGGCGTGGGTGAAGGGCCGCACGAGCAGGTTCGAGAAGGCCTCGATCAGCATGACGACCGGCAGGGCGGCGCCGAGCGACTTGTCGTAGCCGGTGAAGTTCTTCAGGGCGCCGACGAAGCCTTGGCGCTTGAAGGTCAGCGAGATCCAGACGATGTAGACGATCAGCGCGAGGCCCAGCGGGTAGGCGAAGATCGACGTCACCGGCATCTGGGCGAACGGGATGATCGACCAGAGGTTCATCATCCAGACGAAGAAGAACAGCGCGACGACGAACGGGACGTACTTCTCGCCCTCGCGCTTGCCCATCGTCTCGTAGACGACACCCCGGCGGACGAAGTCGTAGCCGGCCTCGGCGACCATCTGGAGCTTGCCGGGGACGACCTGGGGCCGGCGGAACGCCGCCCAGAAGAAGCCGATGATGACGATCGAGCCGAGCAGCGCCAGCAGCATCGTCTTGTTGAAGTACACGCTGCTGTCGCCGTCGCCCCACAGGGGCTCGAACAGGAACGAGTGCAGCCCGGGAGACGGGAAGCCACAGCCGTCGAAGATGTGGCAGTCGGTCTCGAAGGCGAGCACCTGTGTCGGGTCAGCACTCACCGCGGGCTCCTTCAGCGTGGCGCATGGATTCGGCAACCTCGTGGTGTCGGCGCGGCACGGGGCCGCGGTTCGGCACGGGACTGGTGTTACGGATGTGGGGGCGGCAGTGGGGCATCTCGCCTCGCGATGTGACAGGCGTCAGCTCGGATGCCCGCGCCCGCGATGCCGCAGTTGGCACCGGACGATAGCAGGGTCCGTCGTGCGCCCTTATCCCGGCCCTACGCCTCACGACGACCGCTCCGCGGATTCCTTCTTCTCCGCCGCGTTCCCGGCCGTCGTCGGCTCGGGGTCCACGTAGAAGGTCTTGGCCTTCATCGTGGCCCGCGCCTGCGCGGCGACCCAGGTGAGGGTGGAGACGAGCAGCGAGAGGGCGAAGACCTTCGGGTGGAACAGGGTCGTGTCCTTGAAGAGCGCGATGAAGACGAAGATCAGCAGGATCTGCGTCATGTACATCATCAGCCCCATCGCCTGGAACAGATGAGGTATCGACCTGGCGATCCACTGCAGGACGTACAGACCCGTCCCCATGAGCAGGATCACGAGCAGCGCCCCGATGACCGCTCCGATCACCCCCTGGCCGCCTTCGACGGCACCACCGACCGCGACCGCGACCGCACCGACGGCAGCGGTGGGGACGGCAGCCTGGATCAGAATCCGGACGTCGTTGGACGGCATGACGGAACTCCGCTTTGAACAGGGGGCATGAGGCACATGAGATGTCGTCGGGGACGAGCGTAGTCCCCCGGATGGAGTGAGTTTTCCTCCCCACCGTCGAACCGTCGCACCACGGTCCGTCGGCTCTCTCCGGCGAGACTCGTGAACGGTATCACAAACTATTTGATGGAGTCTTTACCTAACGGGCGTGCAGAACGTCACGCACGAGAGTGAAGCGGTACGCCTGAGCGCGCGTGAGGGCGACTTGTCTGATATTGAGGCGCTTCGCACCCCCAAGAGTGCCCCATCACAGCCCCACGACTTGGCAATGCTCTAGTCGGATTCTTACCTTGACCGTGATCTCCGCCCCGCCGTCCCGCCGGGGCGCCCCTCAGCGGGAGCTGCCGGCCTTCCCCCGGTCGCCCAGACGTGCGTGGTGGCCGAGGGCCGTCGCGCCGTTGACGCCCGAGACGCCGGCGGTGACCGGGGCGCGGTGGCCGGGAGCGGCCTCCTCGGGGCCGTCGGGGGCCTCGGCGGCCCGTGACCGCGCCGTGGCGGGGTCGCCGGAGGCCTCCGGCGCCTTTGCCGCTACCAGGGCCTTGCGGCGGCGGTAGCGCGGCGGGACGAACGCCTCCGCCCAGCGCGGGGCGCGCGGGGTGAACCGGGGCAGCAGGAGCAGCAGCAGGCCGAGGGCGCTCAGGATGACGACGCCCAGCACGATCCACATGGACGCCGAGTTGACCGAGTAGGCGAGCGCGCCGAAGGCGATCAGCGCCGACCAGAAGTACATGATCAGCACCGCCCTGCTGTGCGAGTGGCCGATCTCCAGCAGACGGTGGTGCAGATGGCCCCGGTCCGCCGCGAACGGCGACTGGCCGCGCCAGGTGCGCCGCACGATGGCCAGGACCAGGTCGGCCACGGGCACCGCGATGATCGTCAGCGGCATGAGCAGCGGGATGAAGACGGGCAGCATCGCGTGGGTCGCCTCCCGGGTGCCGCCCAGGTCGACGTTGAGCGCCTCGACGTCCAGCTGGCCCGTGACGGACACGGCGCTCGCCGCGAGGACCAGACCGATCAGCATCGACCCGGAGTCCCCCATGAAGATGCGGGCGGGGTGCATGTTGTGCGGCAGGAAGCCGAGGCACATGCCGATGAGCACGGCGGAGAACAGGGTGGCGGGGGCCGCCGCCTCGGCACCGTAGCCGTACCAGATCCGGTAGCTGTACAGGAAGAAAGCCGTGGCCGCGATGCCCACCATGCCGGCCGCGAGGCCGTCCAGTCCGTCCACGAAATTGACCGCGTTGATGGTGATGACGACCAGCGCCACAGTGATCAGGTTCCCCTGCCACGGGGTCACGGAGACCGTGCCGACACCGGGGATGGGGAGCCACAGGATGGTCAGGCCCTGAAGGATCATGACGCCGGCGGCGATCATCTGGGCGCCCAGTTTGAGCAGGGCGTCGATCTCGAACTTGTCGTCCAGGACCCCGAGCAGCCAGATCAGGGCGGCCCCGGACAGCAGAGCGCGCGGTTCGTTGGACCTCTCGAAGACCTCGTTCAGGTTCGTCAGGTGGCTGGCCACCAGCAGGCCCGCGCACAGGCCGAAGAACATGGCGATACCGCCGAGCCGCGGAGTGGGTTCCCGGTGCACGTCACGTGCCCGGATCTCCGGCATCGCACCCGCCACGATCGCGAACTTCCGTACCGGCCCTGTCAGCAGATACGTCACCGCGGCCGTGATGCAGAGCGTCAGCAGGTATTCACGCACGGGCTTCCCCACAGGTCTCGCTGGCCATCACAGCCCCACACCCTAGCGAGGCACGCATACGGGTGAGGACTTCCGGGTAGCGACGATGGTTGCACGAGTGACTGTGCGGTCGGCCCGGCATGCGGGTGCGCCTACCCCGCATGCGCGCCGATACGGGTGCAAAAACCCGGCCGGGTGAGCCGGGTGACACGTCTCAGCCGGGATACGGCGGAAAGGCCGCGGTCAGTTCCCGTACGTCCTCGCGGGCCCGTGCGGGCTCGGTGCCGCCCCGCAGGACGCTCGCCAGCAGGCCCGCGATCAGCGCCATCTCCGGCTCCCCCATGCCCTGCGTGGTCACCGCCGCGGTGCCCAGGCGCAGCCCGCGGTCGTCGGCGTGCGGCAGCACGCAGCAGTCCAGGACGATCCCGGCCCCCGCCAGCAGGCCGCGGGCCTCTCGCCCGTCGACGCCGAGCGGGGCGGGGTCGACGGTGATCAGATGGGTGTCGGTGCCGCCGGTGGTGACGACCAGTCCCTCGTCGGCCAGTGCGGTGGCGAGCGCCCGCGCGTTGGCGACCACCCGGTGGGCGTACACGGTGAAGGCCGGTGTCGCCGCCTCCCCGAACGCGACCGCCTTGGCGGCGATCGTGTGCATCTGCGCCCCGCCCTGGGTGAAGGGGAAGACGGCGCGGTCGACGCGCTCGGCCAGTTCCGCGCCGCACAGGATCATGCCGCCGCGCGGTCCGCGCAGCACCTTGTGCGTGGTGGCGCAGACGACGTCCGCGTACGGGACCGGGTTCGGGGCCGCTCCCCCGGCGACCAGGCCGATGGGGTGCGCGGCGTCCGCGATGAGGTAGGCGCCGGTCTCGTCGGCCACCTCGCGGAAGAAGGCGTGGTCGATGTGGCGCGGGTAGGCGATGGAGCCGCACACGATCGCCTTGGGCCGGTGCGTACGGGCCAGGGTGCGGACCTGGTCGTGGTCGATGAGCCCGGTCTCCGCGTCCACCCCGTAGCCGATGAAGTCGAACCAGCGGCCGGAGAAGTTCGCGGGCGAGCCGTGGGTGAGGTGGCCTCCGTGGGGCAGGCCGAGGGCGAGGACGGTGTCTCCGGGGCGCAGCAGGGCGGCGTAGGCGGCCAGTACGGCCGACGAGCCGGAGTGCGCCTGGACGTTGGCGTGGTCGGCGCCGAACAGCGCCTTGGCGCGCTCCACGGCGAGGCGTTCGGCGACGTCGACGAGCTCGCAGCCGCCGTGGTGGCGGGCGCCCGGGTACCCCTCGGCGTACTTGTTGGCCAGCGGGGAGCCGAGGGCGGCCAGCACGGCCGGCGAGGTGAAGTTCTCGGCGGCGATCAGCTGGAGCGTGGTCGCCTGCCGCTCGCGCTCGCCGAGCAGGATCTCGGCGAGTTCGGGGTCCTGTCGGCGCAGGACCCCGAACTCGCCCTCGAGGGCATGGGTGACCGTCATGGTGGGCTCCCGGACGTCGACGCCGGCGTACGACCAATGTAGGCCCGCCACCCCCGGGCCGCCCGGCGCCGCATCCTCCGGAGGGACCGGCCGGGCCCGGGGCGGACGTCGGCCGGCCCCGGGGCGGTGCGTCGGTCAGGCCCGGGACGGTGCGTCGGTCAGGCCCGGGTCGGGACGCCGGTGAGGGCGGTGACGACCGGGTCCAGGGCCTGGTGTATCTCGTCGCCGATGGAGCGGAAGAGGGGCAGGGGCGCCCCGTACGGGTCGAAGACCTCGTCCGCCTCGGCGGTCGGGGCCAGCAGCCAGCCGCGCAGCGCGGCGGCGGCGCGGACCAGGGCGCGGGCGCGCATGACCAGGCCGTCGTCCAGCGGGGGCAGCGTCGCCGGGTCGATCGCGTTCACCAGGCGGGTGAACTCCTTCAGGGTGAAGGTGCGCAGGCCCGCCGAGTGGCCCATGGAGATGACCTGGGCGCGGTGGTCCCGGGTCGCGGTCAGGACCAGGTCGGCGCGGATGACGTGCTCGTCCAGCAGCTCACGGCCGACGAAGCCGGAGGCGTCCGCGCCGAACTCGGCCAGCACGGTCTCCGCGTGCGTCTCCATCGGCGCGCCCTCGTGCCCCCAGGTGCCCGCGCTCTCCACGATCAGGCCGCAGCCCAGGATGCCCAGCCGCTGGTTCACGAAATGCCGGGTCAGCCGCTCGGTGATGGGCGAGCGGCAGACGTTTCCGGTGCTGACGTGGAGGATGCGGAAGCTGTCGCGCGGAAACCCGAAGGTGGTCGTCTCCTCCGCGCCGCTCTCCCCGTTGCCTATGCCACGCCCCGACTCGGGCGCCGTCAATTCGCCACCTCGAGGTCGGGTACCACTTTGCGCAGCTCCTCCGGGGAGACGGCGCCTTCGCGCAGCAGTACGGGCACGGGGCGCGTGACGTCGACGATCGACGAGGGGACGATGCCCGGGGTGGGCCCGCCGTCGAGGTAGACGGAGACGGAGTCGCCGAGCATGTCCTGCGCCGCGTCGCAGTTCTCCGGCGCGGGGTGCCCGGTCAGGTTGGCCGAGGAGACGGCCATCGGGCCGACCTCGGTGAGCAGTTCGATGGCGACCGGGTGCAGCGGCATCCGCACGGCGACCGTGCCCCGGGTGTCCCCGAGGTCCCACTGGAGGGACGGCTGGTGCCGGGCGACCAGGGTCAGCGCACCCGGCCAGAAGGCGTCGACCAGTTCCCAGGCCTGTTCGGAGAAGTCGGTGACCAGGCCGTGCAGGGTGTTCGGCGAGCCGATGAGCACCGGCGTGGGCATGTTGCGGCCGCGTCCTTTGGCCTCCAGGAGGTCGGCGACGGCCTCCCCGGTGAACGCGTCCGCGCCGATGCCGTAGACCGTGTCCGTCGGCAGCACCACGAGCTCGCCGCGGCGGACGGCGGACGCGGCTTCACGCAGACCGGTCGCGCGATCGGTCGCGTCGTTGGTGTCGTATCGCCGAGCCATCTGGCGGGCCTCCTCGTACACGTGCGGCTGGGGGTGGGTGGGGTCTGCGGGGGGCTCACGGGACCGCCTTGCGGGCGGTGGCGAACCGGGGCCGGTTGTTCAGGTCGGGGTGGTCGGCGGCGTCGGTCCAGCCGCGGTCCTCGGCGAAGATCCACGGCACCTGGCCGCCCTGGGTGTCGGCGTGCTCGACGACGACCACCCCGCCGGGGCGCAGCAGCCGGTGCGCGGTGCGTTCCAGGCCGCGGATGAGGTCGAGGCCGTCCTCGCCGGAGAACAGCGCCATCTCGGGGTCGTGGTCACGCGCCTCGGGGGCGACGTACTCCCATTCGGTGAGCGGGATGTACGGCGGGTTGGAGATCACCAGGTCGACCTGGCCGTCGAGGTCCGGGAAGGCCGTCAGGGCGTTCCCCTGGCGCAGTTCGACCCTCGACCCCTCCATGTTCTTGCGGGTCCACACCAGGGCGTCCTCGGACATCTCCACGGCGTACACCCGGGACCGCGGGACCTCCTGCGCCAGCGCGAGCGCGATCGCGCCCGAGCCGGTGCACAGGTCGACGACGCACGGCTCGACGACGTCCATGGCCCGTACCGCGTCTATGGCCCATCCGACGACCGACTCGGTCTCCGGGCGCGGCACGAACACCCCGGGTCCCACCTGGAGTTCGAGGTAGCGGAAGTAGGCGTGCCCGGTGATGTGCTGGAGCGGTTCGCGCGCCTCGCGGCGGGCGACCACCTCCCAGTACCGGGCGTCGAAGTCGGAGTCCTTCACCTGGTGCAGCTCGCCGCGCTTGACTCCGTGCACGAACGCGGCGAGTTCCTCCGCGTCGGTGCGCGGCGAGGGCACGCCGGCGTCGGCGAGCCGCTGGGTGGCCTGGGCCACCTCCGTGAGCAGCACGCTGCGGGGGTTCGGGGGGCGCCCCCCAAATGGTTGCTGCACGCTGGTCCTCCGGGCTGTCTACGAGAGTTACGCTGCGGCGAGCTTGGCAGCCGAGTCCGCGTCGACACAGGCCTGGATCACCGCATCCAGGTCGCCGTCCAGGACCTGGTCCAGGTTGTACGCCTTGAACCCGACGCGGTGGTCCGAGATGCGGTTCTCCGGGAAGTTGTAGGTACGGATCTTCTCGGAGCGGTCGACGGTGCGGACCTGGCTGCGACGGGCGTCGGAGGCCTCCCGTTCCGCCTCCTCCTGTGCCATCGCGAGCAGCCTGGAGCGCAGGATACGCAGTGCCTGCTCCTTGTTCTGCAGCTGGCTCTTCTCGTTCTGGCAGGAGGCGACGACTCCGGTCGGGAGGTGCGTGATGCGCACGGCGGAGTCGGTGGTGTTGACGGACTGGCCGCCGGGGCCCGAGGACCGGTAGACGTCGATCCGCAGATCGTTCGGGTTGATCTCGACGTCGATCTCCTCCGCCTCGGGCGTCACCAGGACGCCCGCCGCGGAGGTGTGGATACGGCCCTGCGACTCGGTGGCCGGCACCCGCTGCACGCGGTGCACGCCGCCCTCGTACTTCAGCCGGGCCCACACGCCCTGTCCGGGCTCGGTGGCGCCCTGGCCGCCCTTGGTCTTCACGGCGACCTGGACGTCCTTGTAGCCGCCCAGCTCCGACTCGGTGGCGTCGATGATCTCGGTCTTCCAGCCGACCCGCTCGGCGTAGCGCAGGTACATGCGCAGCAGGTCTCCCGCGAACAGGGCGGACTCGTCGCCGCCCGCGCCCGCCTTGACCTCGAGGATGACGTCCTTGTCGTCGCTGGGGTCGCGCGGGACCAGCAGGAGCCGCAGCTTCTCGGTCAGCTCCCCCTGCTGCTGTTCCAGGTCCTTGACCTCGGCGGCGAAGTCCGGGTCGTCGGCGGCCAGTTCGCGTGCGGTCTCGATGTCGTCGCCCGTCTGCTTCCAGGAGCGGTACGTGGCGACGATCGGGGTGAGCTCGGCGTACCGCTTGTTCAGCCTGCGCGCGTTGGCCTGGTCGGCGTGGACCGACGGGTCGGCGAGCTTCGTCTCCAGGTCGGCGTGCTCGGTGACGAGTTCCTCGACGGCCTCGAACATCTTGGGCTCCTGCTACTGCGTGGGAAGGGGAAGGCGGGCGACCAAAAACGCCGGTCCCGGCGGGCACCTCCGGAGGGAGGCGCTGCCGTGGACCGGCGATAGGTGGCTCGCTACTTCTTGGAGCCGGAGGCCTTGCCGAAGCGGGCCTCGAAGCGGGCCACACGGCCACCGGTGTCGAGGATCTTCTGCTTGCCCGTGTAGAACGGGTGGCACTCGGAGCAGACCTCGGCGCGGACGGTGCCGGACTCGATGGTGCTGCGGGTCGTGAACGACGCGCCGCAGGTGCAGCTGACCTGCGTCTCGACGTACGCGGGGTGGATGTCGCGCTTCAAGGTGTCTCCTAGATCGTGGAGGGCGCCGGGTCGCCACCACGGGATGCGGGAGCGTGAACCGGAGCCGACGTACCAGTCTGCCAGGACTGGGGCCTTCACCCAAAACCGGGGGCAGGCATCATTTGTTCCCGAGGTGTTCCCGGAGTTTCCCGGTGGCGGGTCCGGCTCGCGGCGCCGGGGCCCGAGAGGGCGCTCGAGACGTGCTCAAGAGGCGCTGACCACGCCCTTGGCCCCACCCGTGGCCGTGTCCGCCGTCGCCGCGTGCGGGATCGGTTCGTCGTTCTTCAGGGCGTCCCAGACCAGCTGCGCCTTCTCCTTCCACGGCAGGACGCGGTTGGGGGCGGCGGGGTCGTGACGCACCGGCATGGTCACCATGTGCATGCCGCCGGGGCCGATGCCCTTCAGGTCGTCGGCGAAGGACATCAGGGAGTTCACCGAGCCCAGGTCGGAGTCGGTGGTGACGGTCCTGGTGACCGTGTCGGCGAGGTCGTAGAGCTTCTTGGGGTCGGTGAGGAGGCCGAGGTCCTTCACCTGCCGGACCAGGGCCCTGACGAAGGCCTGCTGGAGCTGGATGCGGCCCAGGTCGGAGCCGTCGCCGACGCCGTGCCGGGTGCGCACCAGGCCGAGGGCCTGTGCGCCGTCGAGCCGGTGGGTGCCTGCCGCCAGCTCGAGGTGACTGTCGGGGTCGTGGATGTCCTCGGTGGTGGTGACCTCGACGCCGCCCAGTTCGTCCACGAGCTTTTGGAAGCCGGTGAAGTCGACTTCCAGGTAGTGGTCCATGCGCAGGTCGGTCATCGACTCGACGGTCTTCACGACGCAGGCGGCCCCGCCGGTGGCGTACGCGGAGTTGAACATCACACCGTTCGCGGCGGGGTGGGTGCCGCCCTCGGTGTCGGTGCACTCGGGCCGGTCGACGACGGTGTCCCGCGGGACCGACACCACGGATGCCTTCTCGCCTCCCTCGTGGAGGTGCACGATCATCGCGGTGTCGGCGCGGGCGCCGCCGTCGTCGGCGCCACCGCCGAGCTTCCGGTTGCCCCCGGAGCGGGTGTCGGAGCCGAGGACGAGGACGTTCTCGGAGCCGTCGCCGGCCTTCTCGGGCCGGTCGGTGCCGAGGAGACGGTCGATGTCGACGCTCGTGAGGTTGCCGTTGAGTCCGACGTACACGTATCCGGCGCCGACGCCGCCCAGGACGAGGACGGCCGCGGCGGTCCACGCCATGGCCTTCGGACCGCCGTGCCGCCGGTCCTGCGGCGTGCGGCGCCTTCTCCAGGCCCGTGGGCCGGCCCCGGGTGTGCTCTCCGCGGACATGCGCTCCTCAGCTCCTGCCCGGTCGGTCACCCCTGTGTCCGGTGCCGGGTCCGGCCGGGCGACGACCCGTACAGCAACCATCGTCCCGCCGTACCCGTCGTCCCGCCGCCCGGCGGCCGGAGAAAGAGTCCGGCGGGTGGCCGCACGGCACCCGGGCCCGGCCGTCTCACGGCCGGGCCCGGGTGCTGCGTTCAGGAGCGGTGAGCACGGCGCTCACCTGCGGTGTCCCGCGCCGTCAGCCGAAGATGCCGTACTGCTGGAAACCGGTACCGACGGAGATCCTGGTGGCGAAGATCCCGCTCGTGGCCTTCCCGGTGCCCTTGTACAGGTACAGGGTGCCGCCGGGGGTGCGGGCCAGGAAGTCGGCCTTGCCGTCGCCGCTGACGTCGCCCACGGCGGCGAAGGCGTTGTACGTCTTGTTGCTCCAGGTGCGGACCTTGACCCGGCCGGAGAAGGCGCCGGTGCCGACCTTGCCGGTGCCCCGGTACAGGTACACCGCACCGGTGCTCTTGTGGCGGGCGATCAGGTCGGTCTTCCCGTCGCCGTTGAAGTCGCCGTGGCCGCGCACGGAGTTGTACTGGTTCCAGCCGGTGCCGACCTTCACGCGGGCGGAGAAGGTGCCGTTGCCCTTGCCCGGGTAGATCCACAGCACACCGGCGGAGTCCACGGACAGCAGGTCGGGCAGGTAGTCGCCGGTGACGTCACCGGGGGCGACGACGCGGGTCCGGGTCTTCCAGTTCTCGAAGATGCGCTTGGTGGACCAGGTGCCGCTGGAGATCACGTACCGGGTCCAGTAGACGGCGCCGTCGCTGCTGCGCCGGTACACCAGGTCCTGGTACCCGTCCCGGTCGAGGTCGGTCTGCAGGACGACGTTGACGCCCTTCCAGTTGCCCCAGGACTCACGGGCGGCGAAGGAGGAGCCCTTGGAGTCCATGGAGTAGCCGATCGACGTCGAGGACTTGCGCACCCACAGGTCGGCGCGGTGGTCGCCACTGATGTTGGTGTCGTCGACGCGGGCGTAGGCGGCCCCGACGTAGCTGCTCACCTTGGCGAAGACGCTGTAGGCGCCCTTCTCGACGCAGTCCCTCACGCCCCAGGAGACGACGCCGACGATCCGGTTGTTCACGACCAGCGGGCCGCCGGAGTCGCCGTTGCAGGCGGAGGTGGTGCCGCTGTCGGTGCCGGTGGCGGGCTTGCCGGCGCAGACCATGTGGCCCTTGACGAAGTCGGCGCCGTAGGTGCGGGCGCACGTGGCGTCGGACTGGAGGGGCAGCGTGGCCGCCTTCAGCGTCTCGGAGACGTCCTGGCTGGTGGAGCTGGTGCGGCCCCAGCCGTAGACCTTGGCGCTCTTTCCGGCGGCGTAGGAGGCGGTGTCGCCGGAGGTGGTCATGCGGATCGGGGTGGCCTTGACGGGGCCGGGCAGGGTGAGCACCGCGATGTCGTTGTCGATGGTCGTCGCGTTGTACGACGGGTGGTTCCACTGGCGCCAGACACCGGAGACGGTGCCGCCGTTCAGGTTTCCGTCGGCGGAGGGGAGCTGTGCGGTCCCCGTGACGACGGCGCCGTTGGCCTTCCAGTTGTATCCCTTGACGCAGTGCGCGGCGGTGAGGATCTTCGTCGGGGCCACGACGGCACCACCGCAGAAGAAGCCGATGTCGTCGCTCGTGCGGCTGGTGCCCCGGTCGTCGTAGTAGTGGAGCTGCGCCATCCAGGGCGCAGAGGTGATGGCGGTCGTGCTGCCACCGATGATCTTCGCGTCGATGACGGAGCCGCTGCCGCCGGCGCCGGTGGTGGTGCTCTTGCTCAGCGACGACCGGTTCGCCTGGCCGGCGGTGTCGTCACCGGCGAGCGCGCCGGCGACGCGCTTCTTCAGCTCGGCCGGTGACGGCGCGCTGAACGCCGGGGCGGCGGTCGGCTGCGGCAGCGCGGTGGCGGCGCCGGCGGACGAGGTCAGCAGTGCGGCGGTGACGGCTGCGGCGACGCCGCCGGCGGCGACGGGCAGCGCGATTCTGACCCGGCGTCTGTGCCGACCGCCCCCGGACATGGAAGTACCCACGCAAGTCCCCCCTCGGGATCGGAAGTTCGGGTCGCGATGCGAAGATCGGCCCGGAACAGCGTGATCGTACACCTGTCCGAGTACATGCAAAGGGCCGCTCCCCTCGGAGGGGAGCGGCCCTTGTGCCAGGCGGAACCGAGGTGGGCGGGACCGGTGTCAGTCGCCGTTGCCCGGTGTCGGTGTCGTCTTCTGGATCTGCAGCAGGAACTCGGCGTTCGACTTCGTCTGCTTCATCTTGTCGAGGAGCAGTTCGATCGCCTGCTGCGAGTCGAGCGCGTGCAGCACCCGGCGCAGCTTCCAGGTGATGGCCAGCTCGTCGCTGGCGAGCAGGATCTCCTCCTTGCGGGTGCCGGACGCGTCGACGTCCACCGCGGGGAAGATGCGCTTGTCGGCGAGCTTCCGGTCGAGCTTGAGCTCCATGTTGCCGGTGCCCTTGAACTCCTCGAAGATCACCTCGTCCATGCGGGACCCGGTGTCCACCAGCGCGGTGGCGAGGATGGTCAGCGAGCCGCCGTCCTCGATGTTGCGGGCCGCACCGAAGAAGCGCTTCGGCGGGTAGAGCGCCGTCGAGTCGACACCACCGGACAGGATCCGGCCGGAGGCCGGGGCGGCGAGGTTGTACGCACGGCCCAGACGGGTGATCGAGTCGAGCAGCACGACGACGTCGTGACCCAGCTCCACCAGGCGCTTGGCGCGCTCGATGGCGAGCTCGGCGACCGTGGTGTGGTCCTCGGCCGGGCGGTCGAAGGTCGAGGAGATGACCTCGCCCTTCACCGACCGCTGCATGTCGGTGACTTCTTCCGGACGCTCGTCGACGAGGACGACCATCAGGTGGCACTCAGGGTTGTTGTGCGTGATCGCGTTGGCGACCGCCTGCATGATCATGGTCTTGCCGGTCTTCGGCGGGGCCACGATCAGACCGCGCTGGCCCTTGCCGATCGGCGACACGAGGTCGATGATCCGCGTGGTGAGGACACCGGGGTCGGTCTCCAGGCGGAGGCGGTCCTGCGGGTAGAGCGGGGTGAGCTTGTTGAACTCCGGGCGGCCGCGGCCGTGTTCGGGCGCCATGCCGTTGACGGAGTCCAGGCGGACCAGCGCGTTGAACTTCTCGCGGCGCTCGCCCTCCTTGGGCTGGCGGACCGCGCCGGTGAGGTGGTCGCCCTTGCGCAGGCCGTTCTTGCGGACCTGGGCGAGGGAGACGTACACGTCGTTCGGGCCGGGCAGGTAGCCGGAGGTCCGGATGAACGCGTAGTTGTCGAGGATGTCGAGGATGCCCGCGACCGGGATCAGGACGTCGTCCTCGGCGATCTGCGGCTCCTGCACCTCGTCGCGCCCGCGCCGGCCGCGACGGTCGCGGTAGCGGCCGCGCCGGCCGCGACGGCCGCTGCCGTCGTCGTCGTAACCGTCGTCCTGACGGCCGCCACCCTGCTGCTGGCTCTGCTGACGACCCTGACCGCCCTGACCGCTCTGGGTCTGCTGCTGGTCGTCGCCCCTGTGGCGACGGTCACCGCGGTCTGCCCGGTCGCCCCGGTCGCCCCGGTCATTGCGGTCACGGCCGCGGTCGCGGCGGTCGCGGCGGCGCCCGTCGTGGCCGTCGTGGTCGGACTTGGCGTCGCCCTGCGACTGCTGCGACGGCGACTGCTGGGACGGAGCCTCGTCCTTCGGCTCGGTCTTCGCCTCGACGGCGGCCTTCTCCGGCGCGGCGGCCGGAGCGCCCGCCTCGGCGGTGACGCGACGGCGGCGCTCGACGGGGGCGGCCTCGGCGGCGGAGGCCTGCTCGGCCGGGGCGGAGGCCTTCGGAGCCGTCTGGCCGGGAATGTCGATCTGCTGCTGGGCCGCGGCGGCCTCGGCGGCGGCCGGCTTCTTCTCGGCGGTCTCACCCGTGCGGGTCCGGGAGGTGGCGCGGCGCTTGGGCTTGGCCTCCGCCGCCTCGGCCGGGGCCTCGCTCTTCGGCGCGGCGGCCCCTGCTCCCGCCTGCGCCTCCTTGATGACCTCGATCAGCTGACTCTTGCGCATACGCGCGGTGCCCCTGATACCGAGGCCCGATGCGACCTGCTGAAGCTCGGCCAGCACCATGCCTTCGAGGCCGGTACCGCGGCGCCGCCGGGAGCCGGCACCGCTGGCAGGCGCGGAAGCGTCCGTGGCGGGCGCGGCAGCGGTCTCCTCGACACGTGCGCCCATCAGATCGGTGGTGTCGCTCACGAAGGGTCCTTCCCTGGAGCGGACGTCGGCCTGTCTGGCTCGGCGACCGGTTGTGCTGTCCGGCTTCGGTCCTTACTGGGCGAACCGTGCCGGGGCGGTTGTCCGCCGGAATGACGGAAGAAATTTCTGGTGATGGCGCTTGCCGAGCCGTGACATCCAGTGTCACGTGGCGCGGTCGCACCGGTTCCGGAGCATGCTCGGCGGGCCGTTCAGTGTCCGCGTGCGACGTACTGTCCGCGTACGGCGCAGAGAACACGGTGTGGCTTGGGGAGCTCCCGGAAGAATGTCTGTCCCGAACGGGGACACGAGGCACCTCGCCGTGGTGGGGTCGGGTGCAGACTTGAGGTTAACACTACCGGATCCAACAAACATTCCCCCTCTCCTCGTCCGGCAACCGTGTGTCAGGCGGCAAGCGGAAGCACGCTCGCTCCCTGCAGATCGAGACGGAGCCGGTTGGCGGCCCAGTCGGCACCGGCCAGTGCTTCGACCTTGTCGGCGGTGTCGACGTCGGCCAACGCCATGACGGTGGGCCCGGCACCGGAGATCACCGCGGGGACGCCGTCCGCGCGCAGCCGCTCCACCAGCGCAGCGCTCTCGGGCATGGCGGGCGCCCGGTAGTCCTGGTGCAGACGGTCCTCGGTGGCGGGCAGCAGCAGTTCGGGACGCCTGGTCAGAGCCTCGACGAGCAGGGCGGCACGGCCCGCGTTGGTGGCGGCGTCGACGTGCGGCACGGTACGCGGCAGCAGGCCGCGGGCGGTCTCGGTGAGGACGGGTTTGCCCGGTACGAAGACCACCGGGACGATGGATTCGGCGGGCTCCAGCCTGATCGCGCGGGCCGCGCCGCCCTCCATCCAGGAGAGGCTGAAGCCGCCCAGCAGGCAGGCCGCGACGTTGTCGGGGTGGCCCTCGATCTCGGTGGCGAGTTCGAGCAGCGCGGTGTCGTCGAGCTTGGCCTCGGCGCCTATGGTCACGGCGCGGGCGGCGACTATGCCGGCGCAGATGGCGGCCGAGGAGGAGCCCAGGCCCCGACCGTGCGGAATGCGGTTGGCGCAGACGATCTCCAGGCCGCGCGGCTGTCCGCCCAGCAGGTCGAAGGCGGTGCGCAGGGAGCGTACGAGCAGATGCCTCTCGTCGCGCGGGAGGGTCTCGCCGCCCTCACCGGCGATGTCGATGTGCAGCCCGGCGTCGGCCACCCGGACGACCACGTCGTCGTACAGGCCCAGCGCGAGGCCCAGGGCGTCGAAGCCCGGACCGAGGTTGGCGCTGGTGGCGGGGACGCGCACCCGGACGGCGGCGGCGCGGAACGCGGGACCGGCCATCGCTCGTTGACTCTCCTTGAGCTGGTGACTGTCGTTGGATCTGGGCGACTGTCGATTGAGCTGGTGACTGTCGAATGACATTCGACGACGTACGAAACCCCCAGATCGCCACCGACCAGGGTGGCCGGCCGCCTTCCGCGCCTCTCGGGGGTCGCTTCCGGACCACGGGGACGACGCGGTACCGCGGCATATGCGGCGGGTGGGTTGAGTACAGCCTATCGAAGGACGGTTCCGTGTCGACATAGGGCGCACGGGAGGCGCACGATGCGTGTCGTAAGCCCCCTGTGCACCCCCTGTGGGGAACTTCCTCGGGCAAGCGCCCTCTTACGCCCTTCCTGCCGTCCGATGCGACGGCTGCGGGGCGTGGAGGGCGCCGCGGGGGCCGGGGGCGCGCGGGCCCGTCGACCCCGTCGGCCCCGTCAGACCAGCCCGAGCCGTTCGGCGGCCGTGGCGGCGTCCACCGGGACGGTGACCGGCTGCGGGGCGCCGGCGACGGCCCAGTCCGGGTCCTTCAGACCGTTGCCGGTGACGGTGCACACGATCTTCTGCCCCGGGTCGACCTTGCCCTGCTCGGCGGCCTTCAGCAGACCGGCGACCGACGCGGCGGACGCGGGCTCGACGAAGACGCCCTCCTGCGAGGCCAACAGCCGGTAGGCGCGCAGGATCTCACGGTCCGTCACCTCGTCGATGAGGCCACCGGACTCGTCCCGCGCGGCAAGCGCGTACTGCCACGAGGCCGGGTTGCCGATCCGGATGGCGGTGGCGATGGTCGCCGGGTCCTTGACGACCTCGCCGCGCACGATCGGGGCGCTGCCGGAAGCCTGGAAGCCCCACATGCGCGGGGTCCGGGTGGCCACGCCGTCGGCGGCGTACTCCCGGTAGCCCTTCCAATAGGCGGTGATGTTGCCCGCGTTGCCCACCGGGAGGACGTGGATGTCGGGGGCGTCGCCAAGCATGTCCACGATCTCGAAGGCGGCCGTCTTCTGCCCCTCGATACGCACCGGGTTGACCGAATTGACCAGCGCCACGGGGTAGTTGTCGCTGAGCGCGCGGGCGAGGGTGAGGCAGTCGTCGAAGTTGCCGTCGACCTGGAGGATCTTCGCCCCGTGCACCAGGGCCTGACCCATCTTGCCGAGCGCGATCTTGCCCTGCGGCACGAGCACCGCGGAGACCATCCCGGCGCGCACCCCGTAGGCGGCGGCGGAGGCGGAGGTGTTGCCGGTGGAGGCGCAGATGACGGCCTGCGCGCCCTCCTCCTTGGCCTTGGAGATGGCCATGGTCATCCCCCGGTCCTTGAAGGACCCGGTCGGGTTGGCGCCCTCGACCTTGAGGTGGACCTCGCAGCCCGTGCGCTCGGAGAGCACCTGCGCGGGCACGAGCGGCGTACCGCCCTCACGGAGCGTCACAACCGGCGTGGTGTCGGCGACCGGCAGCCGGTCCCGGTACTCCTCGATGATTCCGCGCCACTGGTGGGTCATTGCTGCTTACTCTCCTTCAACCCGCATGATGCCGACGACACCGCGCACGGTGTCGAGCTTGCGCAACGCCTCGACGGTGCCGCCGAGGGCCGCGTCGGACGCACGGTGGGTGACGACGACGAGGGATGCCTCCCCGTCCTTGCCCTGCTGGCGAACCGTGTCGATCGAGACACCGTGCTCCGCGAACACGGTCGCGACCTGAGCGAGAACACCCGGTTTGTCGGCCACGTCCAGGCTGATGTGGTAGCGCGTGACGACGTCGCCCATCGGCGAGACCGGCAGCGC
This sequence comes from Streptomyces sp. M2CJ-2, assembly GCF_016757295.1. Taxonomy (NCBI): domain Bacteria; kingdom Bacillati; phylum Actinomycetota; class Actinomycetes; order Kitasatosporales; family Streptomycetaceae; genus Streptomyces; species Streptomyces sp. M2CJ-2. The sequence continues at coordinate 83,450 of NZ_JAESIF010000010.1, forward strand.
CGCGTAGGCGGACTCGCCCGGCCCGGTGGCCCCGCCCAGCCGGTTGCGGCAGACGGCGACGAGGTCGCCGAGCACGGCGGAGGCGGTGGGCGCCCCGCCGGCGCCGGGCCCGTAGAACATCAGCTGCCCGGCGGCCTCCGACTCCACGAACACGGCGTTGTAGGCGCCGCGCACCGAGGCCAGCGGGTGGGTGAGCGGGATCATCGCCGGATGCACGCGCGCGGTGACGGAGGCGCCGTCACCGGCCCGCTCGCAGATGGCGAGGAGTTTGATGGTGCAGCCCATCTCCTTCGCCGAGGCGATGTCGGCGGCGGTGACCTCGGCCATGCCCTCGCGGTGGACGTCGTCGAGCCGTACGCGCGTGTGGAAGGCGATTCCCGCGAGGATGGCGGCCTTGGCGGCGGCGTCGAAGCCCTCGACGTCGGCGGTGGGGTCGGCTTCCGCGTACCCGAGGGCGGTGGCCTCGTCGAGCGCCTCCTGATAGCCGGCGCCGGTGGTGTCCATGGCGTCGAGGATGAAGTTCGTCGTCCCGTTGACGATGCCGAGGATCCGGTTGACCTTGTCCCCCGCGAGTGACTCGCGCAGCGGCCGGATCAGCGGGATGGCACCGGCGACGGCGGCCTCGTAGTAGAGGTCCTTGCCGTGCTCCTGGGCGGCGGCGTGCAGCGCGGCACCGTCCTGGGCGAGCAGCGCCTTGTTCGCGGAGACCACGGACGCGCCGTGCGCGAAGGCGGTGGTGATCAGTGTCCGCGCGGGCTCGATCCCGCCGATGACCTCGACGACCACGTCGAGGTCGCCCCGTTTGACGAGGGCGGTGGCGTCGGTGGTGACCAGCTCGGCCGGGATGCCCTCACGCACCCGGTCGGGGCGCCGCACGGCGACCCCGGCGAGCTCCACCGGGGCGCCGATGCGGGCGGCGAGGTCGTCGGCCTGCGTCGTCATGATGCGCGCCACCTCTGAGCCGACCACTCCACAGCCCAGCAGCGCCACCTTCAGCGGACGCGTACGCATCATCCGACCTCGTTTCCCGATTACCGTCTTGATTGCACCAGTCTCACTCACCGGACGGAAGTTTCTGCCCTTTGTCCGGATCGTGAGACATCAATTTCGTTGCGGAGTCCGCGAGAACCGAAGATCTTCCGCCTCCCTCTCCCGCGTCTCCTCGCGTGTTCTCACGTCATTCTCGCCGTTCTCATCGTTCTGTTCGTTCTGTTCTCACCTCACCCGACGTCGAGGCGGAGGAGGTCCTCCTCGGTCTCGCGCCGGACGATCACCCGCGCCTCGCCGTCCGCGACGGCGACGACGGGCGGGCGAAGAACGTGGTTGTAGTTGCTGGCCATCGACCGGCAGTACGCCCCGGTGGCCGGTACGGCGATCAGGTCGCCCGGCGCCAGGTCCCCCGGCAGGAAGGCGTCGCGCACCACGATGTCCCCGCTCTCGCAGTGCTTGCCGACGACCCGGCTGAGCATCGGCTCGGCGTCGGAGCGGCGGGAGACGAGGGCGACGCTGTACTCGGCGTCGTACAGCGCGGTGCGGATGTTGTCCGACATCCCGCCGTCGACGGAGACGTAGGTGCGCAGACCGTCCAGCGGCTTGACGGTGCCGACCTCGTACACCGTGAAGGCCGTCGGCCCGACGATGGCACGCCCCGGCTCCACGGAGATGCGCGGGACGCCGAGGCGGGCGGCCTCGCACTCCCGGGTGACGATCTCGGTCAGCGCCTTGGCGATCTCGTGCGGCTCGCGGGGGTCGTCGTCGCTGGTGTAGGCGATGCCGAGGCCGCCCCCGAGGTCGATCTCGGGCAGCTCGACCCCGTGCTCGTCGCGGATGTCCTTGAGCAGCCCGACCACCCGGTGCGCGGCGACCTCGAACCCCGACATGTCGAAGATCTGCGACCCGATGTGCGAGTGGATCCCGATGACCTCCAGCCCGTCCAGCTGGAGCGCCCGCCGCACGGCCTCGGCGGCCTGCCCGCCGGCGAGCGGGATCCCGAACTTCTGGTCCTCGTGGGCGGTGGCGATGAACTCGTGCGTGTGCGCCTCGACGCCGACGGTGACCCGGATCTGCACCCGCTGCCGGGTGCCGAGCGACTGCGCGATGTGCGCGACCCGGACGATCTCCTGGAAGGAGTCGAGCACGATCCGCCCGACACCGGCCTCGACGGCCCGGCGGATCTCCGCCACGGACTTGTTGTTGCCGTGGAAGGCGATCCGGTCGGCGGGCATACCGGCGGACAGGGCGGTGGCCAGTTCCCCGCCGGAGCAGACGTCGAGGTTCAGCCCCTCCTCGTCGAGCCACCGCACGACGGCCCGGGAGAGGAACGCCTTACCGGCGTAGAACACGTCGGCGTCGTTCCCGAAGGCGCTGCGCCAGGCCCGCGCGCGGGCGCGGAAGTCGGTCTCGTCGAGGATGTAGGCGGGAGTGCCGAACTCCTCGGCGAGCCGCGTGACGGGAATCCCTCCGACGGTGACCACACCGTCCTCGTCACGGCTGACTGTCCGCGCCCACACCTTCGGGTCGAGGGCGTTGAGATCGGCGGGCGGTGCGGAGTAGTGCCCCTCGGGGAGGATGTCGGCGTAGCGGGGTCCGGCGGGGTGTGCGGAACGGCTCATTCTTCGCGTGCTCTTTCACAGATGGTCGGGTGCGTCGATGCCGAGCAGGGACAGGCCGCCGGCCAGCACCGTCCCGGCGGCTTCGGCGAGCGCGAGCCGGGCGCGGTGGGCGGCCGAGGGTTTCTCCTCACCGAGGGGCAGCACGGTGGGGAGCAGGGGCTGCGTGGCATCGGCGACGGTGACGAGGTGCCGGGCGAGCCGGTCGGGGGCACGGTGCCGGGCGGCAGCGGCCAGGACGCGGGGGTGGTCGGCGAGGGCGGCGAGCAGGGGCCGGGTTCCGCTCACGCCGACGGGGCCGGGCTCGGGAGCGAACCCGAGATCGTCGGCGTTGCGCAGGAGGGCACGGGTGCGGGCGTGGGCGTAGCGCACCCGGAAGAGGGGGTTGCCCTCCTGCTGGACCAGGTGCTCGCCGGTGATCCGGGGCCGGTCGTGCGACGCGGGCCGGAGCAACGCCCACCGCGCGGCGTCCCGGCCGAGGGGAAGTGGGTCGCCGGGAGCGGGCACGGGGCGGACGTCGACCCGGGGCGCGTCGTACGGGTCACCGTCGTCGGCGTCGTCGATGACGACCCCGAGAACAGCCGGAGCAGCGCCCCACTCGGGCGCGGAGGCCGGCGCATCGCAACTGGTCCGCACCACCACACCCTGGGACCGCAGGATGCGGGCGAGGGCGTCGACCTGGACCAGGGCGCGCACCTCGGCGGCCCCGTGCAGCAGCACCCGCTCCCGGCTCCCGCTCCTCCCCCCGTCCAGATGCCCGTAGGGAGCGCCACCGGCGCTTCCCGCCCTCAGGATCTCCTCCACGAGGGCGACGGGAGCGGCCCCCCGCAGACTGATGTTGATGAACCCGGGCCCGGTGACGACGACGTCGCTGATGCCGCCGGCCTGAAGGAGCCGGGCCCGCAGCACCTCGGCGACGTGCCGGGGTGTGTGCCCGGCCGGGCCGGCCAGCTGAAGCGCGACGTTGGTGGCGTACTCCCCGCACCCCCCGGGCCCCGGCGGCCCGACGGCGACCCGCTCGGGAACGGTCACCCGCAGCTCCCCTTCGTCGACAGCACGACGCACCGCGTGCAGCACGGTGCGGGAGAGCTCGACGGGGGTCACGGGGCAAGCGTATGGGAGGAGGGAGGTGAGAGGGCGAACCGGTTTACCGGGAGTCCGCCATGTGGACGCCCCGCCGGACAGACCGCCCGTCCCGGCTACCCCCCGGCGTGCCCGGCAGCCCGCTCGGCACCCCCGACACCACGGCCATCACCCCTGCCGCCCTTGCTCCCGCACCGCCGCCGCTCGATCAACTTCCAGACGACCCGCACGAGTTCACTGGGTTCGAAGGGCTTGGCGAGGAAGGCGTCGACCCCGACGTCCAGCCCGTTCTCGACCTCGTACTGGGTACAGGCACTGATGATGGCGAGCGGAAGGTCCCGGGTACGGGGATCGGAACGCAGCCGGGACGCCGTCTTGAGCCCGCCCAGCCGCGGCATGGCGACATCGAGGGTGACGAGGTCGGGCCGCACCTGATGGACGACTTCCAGACACTCGGCACCATCAGCCGCGGTCACGACCTCGATGCCCTCAAGCTCGAGATTGACCCTGATCAACTGCCGGATGACCTTGTTGTCGTCCACAACAAGAACCCGGCGCGACGCCCCTGGCACAACTCGAGAGTAGGTCGAGACCGGCCACCGCGTCCGCGTTTTCCCGACTTCCACCCCCAAGGGTGCCCCCGCGAGCGCCCAGGGTGACGCCCTCCGGGAAACGGGTTCCTACCCACCCCGCCAGAACTGGTACTGTTCTACCCGTCGAAGCGATCACCGCGACCGACACGCCCCCGTAGCTCAGGGGATAGAGCAACGGCCTCCGGAGCCGTGTGCGCAGGTTCGAATCCTGCCGGGGGCACAGAAGCTGAGCCAGCGCGATCAAGCCGCTGACCAGCAGAAGTGCTACATACAGAGAGCCGGACTCAGTCCCACTGAGTCCGGCTCCTTGTCGTTCGTACTCACGGATCCCGAGTGAGTGGCGAGTGAGACCCGTCCCTGCCGGCGCTACAGGCCACGAGGCGACAGAGGGACTCTGCTGGTGGAACCATGGCTCGCCCACGGATGACAAAGAGGACAGCCGATGCCCCTTGCCCAGTTCCCCGCCTACCGCCAGTACGAGCAGATGAGGCGCTCGGTCAATGACAGCGTCATGGGACTCTTCGCCGGAGCTGGGCTTGCCTCCCACCTCCTGCGTCCAATGGTGAAAGCCGCGGTCCCGCTCCCATTGATCTATCCGGATGTCGAAGAGATTTCAAGATTCGATCTCTCGATCGACAAGGCTCGGGCCATCTTGGACGATGCGGGACCACACATCGCGAACATGGCACTGCCGTACCTCATGTCCCTGCACGAGGATTACATGGGATCATGTCTAGCCCTGCTCACCAAAGATGGGCTAATTACAGCTAGATCCGCTTCTCGGTCAGTCGCAAGCAAGATGCACGAAGACTTCGAGCAGGCGGTCGGATCTCCACTTCCCTCGGGCAGCCTACAGCAGTTCCACGTGCTCAGAGAGATGAGGAATTGCCTCATCCACAGAGGCGGCGTGATCGATGAGCGTCTAGTGGCGGTAGCTTCCGCCTGCTCCCAAGGAGCACTGGCAGGGTGGCGCAAGGTGGCCAAGAACTCGCCACAGGTCCTCAAACCGGGCGATTCCTTGAAGGTTGGAACGGGTGAACTCGTCCTCGGATTCGCAGTTTCCAAGCTCCTGGCAAGGGCCGTCAATGAGCTCCTCATAAGCGAGCTCACGAGAGACACGTGGATTGACATCATCCTGGAAGACATGAACGAATTCGGTCCAGGAATACCCGCGAACATCGACGAGCGCACCAGAAAGGTAATTGGATACGCCCGACATAACTACCCTGGGGTCCGCGCCACACCGGACGAATTGCAGGAGGGATTGACACGGATGGGCTACTAAATGAAGAGGGGTCGCCCGGAGACGACCCCTCTTGAAAAGGCGGGCTCTTTCTTGAGCTACGACCAAAGGTCGCCAGGGTTCGATACCTGGATCTCCATCCTTCTGTGGAGCTCTTGGTTGTGAACCAAAAGGACTAAATCCAGCTCCAGCGCTGAGCGCGGGAGTGACAGTACCACACCTCAGTCCACCCACCCCATCGCTTTCTCAATCTTCTTGTTGTTCACCTCCTCATGGCCGTCGATGCAACCCTCGTACCGGCGATGGATGACCTCCGGCGAGTTGCCCGCCCGGCGAGCGACCTCGGCAACGGGGACGCCCGCGTTCAGCCAGTTCGTGATGCAGGTGTGGCGCAGGTCGTAGGGCCGATGCGCGAGCGGCGAATCCACCTTGTTCGGAGGGAGAGCGATGGGACGAGCCTCCTGCCACACCCGCCAGTAGCTCGAAGTCCCAAGCACCTCGCCCCGCTCGTTGTGGAAGACCCGGCCATCCTTCGACGTCCCGAACTCCCTGATGTGCTCGCGCAGCATCGCGACCAACGGCGGTGGGATGGGTACCGGGCGGTCGGCCTTGACCTCGCGGGACTTGAGTCCGCGTTTGTCGTGCCGCTTGCCGGAGTCCGTCCACTTCTTGCCGGAGACCGGACGGGTCTCCTTGAGGGTGAGCGTGCCCCAGCCCTTCTCGGGCAGGTAGCAGTCTCTTTCCCTGAGGCCAACCGCTTCGGCCGGCCGCATCGCCGCATAGAGCTGACAGGCGAAGAAGGCGACCAGCCGACGCCCTCGGTTGCGGTGCACCGATCCGACATACGAGACCGCCGTGAGGAGCTGGGCTCCCTGCACCGCGTTCACCAGAACCCGGGGGTCTACGACGTCACCGCGGGTGGAACCCGCGCGCTTCACCCCCGCGAGCGGGTTCATATCCAGGTACCCGCACTCGATCGCGTACTCCATGGCAGTGTTGAAGCCGCGACGGCGACGCTTGTAGGTCTCCCCTGCCGCCGGGGTGTCGTCCAGCTTGAACGAGAGCCGGTACTGGACGTCTCGGACCACCTTGGGGTCGGTAAGGGCTGACAGGGACAGTGAGCGGTGTTGAAGCCACGTACAGGCAGCCGCGAGATCTTCGGGAGGTTCTTCGTCCTGATGCGCCGGTACGACAGCCCACCGCATCGCCAAGCGGACCTCTTCGAGTGACGGCGCCTTCTTCCCCCCGTCCATCATCGCGAGCGCGACTGTAGCGAGGCTGTCCGCCACCCCTTCTCGGGTCTTGGCCGCAGACGTGCGCCAACGGCTGGCCATGTACTCCCGGCTGAAGTCCCACCAAGACGGGTCGGGCTTGGCGTTCTCCCGTGCGGCGGCCGCCCTGAGTTCAGACTCCGGCAACCCCGACTCGACGTCGAACGCCTCGCCCTTGACCATCGCCTTCCACAGTTCGGAACGGCGACTCTCGGCGAGGGTGACCGTAGCGAAACTGGCGGTTTTGACCTTGCCCGCTACGAGCCAACGAAGCTGATACGGGGCTCTCTTGCTCCGCACTTGGCTGATCTTCCACACCCGCACATCCGTGGACAGGGTCGGTTCCTCGGCCGCGGGCGGGCGCCCGCTCACGCGGGCGCCCTTCGAGTTGTTGCGGTAGGTCACGCGGCTTCCTCCAACGCCTCAATCCAGCGCTCCAGTTCCGACCGCCGGATGCGCACCGAACCGTTGGGGAGCTTGATGGCCTTGGGCCCCTTGCGGAGCTGTCGCCAGCGGTAGAACGTCGCTCGCGGTACTCCGATCTCTTCAATCACTTGGGGGATGGTCAGCATTTCTTCACGGGACTTGGCCACGGGTGGGCTCCTTGCATCGCACGTTGCTGTGGCTCGTGGGCCGGAATCGCTGACAGAACTGACAGAACCTGCCGTGCAGGGCGCTGACCTGTGTGTTCGGCTTCACAACCCGTCGTGACAGAACTCGCGAAAACTCCGACAGAACCTCCCGGTGCGGGGTTCTGTCACGACCGTCCCTCCCGGGGGCGGGGTGGGTTCTGTCAGAGTTTCCGGAGGTTCTGTCAGAGCGGCCGATTCGGCCGTCGCCGCAGGTCAGCGCCGCATCTCGGGGGTTGTGTCAGTTGTGTCGGTCCGGCGGGGGTTCTGTCAGGCGCTGCGGGTGAGGCGCGGGTGCACCTCGTAGCGCGGCGAAGGCGGTCGGCCCCCGCGTCCGGTGCGCGGCGGCGGGGGGAGCTGGCGGAGCCAGCCGTGTTCCTCAAGCAGCACCAGGGCGGGATCGAGGTCGGCCATCGCGGGGAAGTCGCCGCGCGAGAGCTGCCGGAACAACTCGCGCTTGGTGAAGCCGCTGAACCGCGTGTCCCGAAGGTGAGCGAGCACCTGGTGCGCGGCTTCCTGCGCAGGGTCCGCGCCCATGGCGTCGAACACGTGCTGAGCATGGGCGGTGAAGTAGTCGCCCAGCTCGGTTGCCGCCGCGAGCGTGGCGGCCTCGATCGGTCGCTGCCACCCGGAGTCCGGGTGGGTGGCGAGGTGCAGCAGTCCGGCGATGCGGGCCACGGCCCCGTCGCGTTTGCTGGCCCACTTCACGACGGTCGCGAGCGCCCCGCCCTTGCCGATGCGGGATTCGGTGACCTTCTGGTAGGCGAGCATCACCGCGTCCGCCTCCGGCGTGAGCGTGAGCAGCGCGGGGTCGGTCCACCCATTCATGGCCATGGCCAGTCCCCCCAGACGCTGCGTGTAGGTGGCCGCGACGTCGTCGGGAATGAGCTCCGGGGTGAGGTTGCGCCGGCCGACCAGGGATTCGGGTTGCGCGTACAGGAAGCGGGCGAGCAACCCGCGGCCGTCAGCTCCCTTGATCTGCCCGATGGATTCGAGCACTTCGGGCTGCACCGCGAGCCCCATCGTCACGGCGGGCCGCTCAATGTGCTGGGCGTCGCGGCCCTGCCGGTTGACCCGCACCATGTCGCCCGCGTGGCCCTTGAGGAAGATCTCCATGTTCGGGGCGCCGCTGTAGCGTCCGGCGATGATGTCGAAGATGCCGCCCTCCGGCGACAGCACCGAGATGCGTCCCTCCTGCTCGGTGAGCAGCGTGGCCAGGTTCTCCGGCGTCACGTCGTCCGCAACGAGCTGCGGCTTGCACGGCACCTTGATCTCCTCAGCGGCCTGCGCGAGCGCGACGGCTTCGGCGGTGAGCTGGTCACGCATCCCGGCTTCCGCGTTCGCGGCCTTGGCCGCTGCCTTGTCCGCCGCTGCCTTGGCGAGCCGTGCGGTGGTCTCGGCCTCCGCGCGGGCGGGCCCGGAGAGTTCCACGAGGGTCTTCTCCACGGCCATCAGCGGCTCCGTCATGAGCGCGAACACGGCGCTCTTGCGGTTGCCCGGATCGAGTGCGACGGCAGTGTAGAGGTTGACCGGCTCGCGCCAGCGGCCACGGATGCAGACCATGGCACGGCCGCCGGCCGCCGTGGCGACGACTGCCAGGGCCAAGCACCCGGCGAGGTCTGCCGGGGTCTGAGTCTCCTCGGCGACGGCCGCGACCATGTTCCCGAGCCAGTCGGGCAGGGCGTGCACGGGGAAGCCGGGCAGGTCCCGGCGGGCGGTGAGCGGTACCGGCTCGTCCCAGACGGGGCCGGTGATCTCTTCGACGGCGAGAGGGTCGAAGCCCTCCCACAAGTCGGTGCTGTTCGTGTCGGTCATGCTGCGGTCCCCGTTCCGGCGGTGGCCTGGTGTCGGTCCTCGGCAGGCTGGTCAGGGCAACGGGCAGAAAGGACGCCCTGTCGGGCGGCGACTTCCGCGCCTTCTATGACCGGGCGGGTCGGCTCGTCGGCGGCGTGCGGGCAGTGCCCGGTGCGGACGCTCATGCCGCCCTCCCAAGCGCAGCGGTGAGGCCGTTGGCGACCGCTCGTTGGGCGTAGGGCTCGGGGACACCAACCGATACCGCAGCGGCAACGATGTGCTGCCCCAAGGCGTCCAGTCCGCACGGGCCGGGGCACTGCGCGTGCTGGGCTCCGAGGAACTGTGCGACGCCGAACGCCTGCGATCCGGCGCCGGACTCCGTACGGGCGCGTACCTTGGCCATGCCTCGCTCCAGGCCGGTGCGCACGTAGCGCTCGGTGTGGCGGCATCCGGTGGCCACGGTGTGGTCCCACACCGCGCGCTCGGGAAGTGAAGAGACCACGCCTCCCCGGGCGGGGGTGGTCTCTTCCCTGTCCACCAGGGCGCGGACGGCCGACGGCAGCGCGGTCATGGTCCCGGTGCCCGGCCCGAGCCAGCGGGCGTAGGACATCGCGGACTTGATGTCCACGCCCGGCCGTACGGAGTTGGCCGACCGCATCGATCCCCGGTAGATCCAGTGCTCTCCGCGCGTCGTCGGCACGGTCCGGGTGGCAGGCAGCATCTCGCGGGCCCAGGCGACGGCCTGAGCGTCGTCCAGGTCCACGACGGTGAGCCCGGCCCCGGCGGGGTGGTAGGCGACGGCAGCGGCCGTGCGCCACATCGGCGTCCAGGCGTCGGAGGTGATGATGCTGGGGTCCGTGGTGGCGGCGGCCCAGCCGTGGCACACCTGCGGGCAGCGGCAGGGACCGGCGGCCTTCATGTGCGGCCGGTCGCCGCACACGCTGCCCGCACAGGCGGGGCAGTTTCCGAACGGCACCTTGCCCTTGCGTAGGGGCAGCACGGGCACGCTGGCCGATGCGAGACGGAGCGCGGACCGCAGCAGGTCCGGCAGCGGCGGCCGGTGGCCGGGTGCTCGCCGGACGGGGGTCGGTTGCGTCATGCTGGGGGTTCTCCTGTTTCTTTCGGAGGGACGGAGAGCCGGGGCGGTCGTGGTCTTTGGCGAGAGAGCGACCGCCCCGGGCGTAGCTACTTGGTCTGGGCCCAGTGGGCGTACTGCTGGCGGACGTAGCCGCGGGGGTCGCCGCTGACTGTGGCGTCGTCCCTGTCGACCAGGCCGCGGGCGGCATCCGTGGCGAGTACGGCCGCGTCGCTGCGGATGCCCTCGTCTCCGTCGGCGAGCGCGATGCGGTCCAGGAGCGCGGCCTTGCGGAGCCAGTACTCCCGGCCGATGTCGTGGCCGAACGGCTTGTCGGTGGCCGTGCGGGCGGTCCATCCGATCTCGCTGATGATGCTCGGGGCGAGCGCGTACGCCTCTTCCGGCGTCGGCCACACCGCCTCCGGGTCGCCATCGGCGCCGTGGTCGGCCGTGATGTAGAGCCGGGCGCGGCCGCCCTCGCGGGTGGCGTACTGGCGCACAGGGCCGGTGGCGAATGCTGTGGCGAGGGCCTTGCAGACGCGGTCGGTGTCGGACGGGTCGCAGATGATGCGGATCTCAAACATGATCAATTCTCCTTGGTGGCGTCGATGGCAGCGGGGAGTTCGGGCAGCCCGGCGCGGGTGAGCTGCACCGGGTCGAAGCCGGGCAGGGCCGCGCGGGCGGTAAGGGCCTGGGCGAGCGCGGCGGCGTAGGCGGCGCCCTCGCGGGCCACCTCTATCTGCGCTCCGGCGCGCAGGGCTTCCACCCGTTCGGTGTGAGCGTGCGTCTCGCGACGCGCGATGGTCTGCCGCTCGTACGCGACGGTGTCGCGGCGGTCGGTGCGCCAGTAGCGGGCGGCGAGCCCGTACGCGACGGCAGTGGCGAGCGCCCACAGCAGCAGCGGCAGCGACCAGCCGTCGGCGTATCCGGCGACTCCGGCGAGCGCGAGCCCTCCGGATGCGGCGAAGCACGTTCCGGCGAGGACCCCGTCACCGGATCGACCGGCGGAGGCGAATGCGCCGGCCGCCGCGGCTCCGGTGGCGAGCACCACCATCAGTGCGGCGTTGCCGACGGAGTGTTCGGCGCCGTTGGCGTTCCAGATCCGACCGAGGATGAGCACGGTCGATGTGGCGACGGCGGGCGCGGCCTTGGGGGCGATGTAGGAGAGCGTGCTGCGGACGACGATCGGTTCGTTCATCGCTGGCTCCCTAGAGGTTGCCGACGGCGTCGATGACGGCCGTGGCGAGCTGGTTGATGGGGCCGGACGCTCCGGTGGAGGCGAGGAAGAACCCGAACCCGGCGGCGACGAACGCGGAGCCGTAGCCGAGGCTCTTGGAGCGGAGCAGGAAGAACAGGACCAGGCCGAACAGGGCGACGAGCGAGACGGTGACTGCCATGGGTGGTTATCCCTTCTGGGCGGGGTGCTTGGGGGCAGGGGCGGTGCCTTGGCGGTAGGTGCGGGCCCACAGGTTGTAGAGGTGTCGGCCGCGCCGGATGCGGATGCCGTGGCCGTCGCAGCGACGGCAGTGCTTGCCGCGCTTGGGCCGTCCCTTGCGGTCGTGCTTGAGGGCGAAGCCGAGTCCGTCGCACTTGCGGCAGCGGCCGAACGGCTGGGCGGCGCACACGCAGGCGTAACAGAACGTGAGAACGATCAGCAGGGTGCTAGCGAGCGCGGGAAGGGTCATGAAGGGCCTCCGGGCGGGTTTTCGGGGTTTCCGCAGGTGGGCTGCTATCTGCTAGCGACCTGATCAGGTGCTGTTTGGGTCGCTAGCGGGGTCGCTTGCGCAAGCGACGGTGGATGCTTGCGCAAGCGACCTTCGGGGCCTAGCTCGCGTCCCGCTTCTTGTTGCGCTCCGTAATCGTCTTGGAGAGGTCGGAGCGGAGGATGCCGCGCTTGTTGACGGTCTTGCCGTCGATGCGGCGGCTGATCTGCTCGGTGCCGATGCCGTACGGCTTGAGCGCGTTGGTGAGCTGTTCGGCCTTGGGCTTGGGCTCCATCTCGGCCCACGGGCCGTAGACGTCCGGCCGCAGTTCGGCGAGGCGGTCGACGATGGTCTCGGACCAGAGCTTGGCCTCGCCCTTGCCGAGCACGGCGGCGATGTCGTCCAGGATCGTCGCCATGGCGGCATCGGCCGGTGCCTCGCCCGCGGCGTCGCCGGTGAGCGTGCCCTCTGCCTCGCGCAGGGCCTGCGCGCGGGTGAGGATCGTCTCCGCGTCGCGGCCGTCGGCGAGGTAGGTGCGGACGATCCCGGCATCGTCGGTCATGCCCTTGAGCAGGCCAACGCCCTTGTGGGACTTGAGCAGCCGGGATGCATCCAGACCCTCGCCGTACGATCCGGCACCGAGGATGGTCTCCGAGACCTGGTAGGCACCGACCCGTAGCGCGAACCGGGCCTGATGCTGGTCACGCAGCACGGACGGGCAGGCCGTGTCGTCCGGCTTCTGCGTCGCGGTCATCACCGAGACACCGACCGCCGGGGCGACGCGGGCGAGGAAGACCAGCAGCTCAAGGATGGTCTTCCCGTGCACGGGGTGCATCAGGTACTCCTGCACCTCGTCCACCACGAACAGCACGAGCGGCATGTCGTACTTCTTGTCCCGCGAGATCGCCGGGGTGAGCTTGCCCTCCGGGCAGATGTGCAGCGGCAGTTCGGAGAGCCGGTGGTAGCGGTCCTCCACATCGGCCTTGAGCTCCTGCAACGAGTTGACCAGGTGCATCACCGGATCGATCCCGACCTGCGGGACGGTGCCGAAGCCGACCCGGTGGGCGACCTTGGAGAACTTGCGCCAGTCCGGCGACGCCTTGCCGTCGAACACGTACAGCCGCACGTACGGGTCCAGGGCGGCGGCGAGCGCGATCGTGCGGGCGGAGAACGTCTTGCCCTGCCGGGGGACCGCGCCGACCAGCAGCGAGACCCACAGCATGCTGATCTCCACCTCGTTGCCGCGCTCGTCACGGCCCCACGGGAACGGCTTCCAGAAGTCCACCCGGTCCATGCCCAGCAGCGGGGAGCGGCCGGTCGGCACGGCGAGCGGGTCGCGGTTGGCCACCCACATCGACACCCGGCGTGAGCTGGTGGCATCGCGGTCCAGGAACACCTGGGTCTCTGCCACGTCGATGCCGGAGGCGAGCGCGTCGCGCTTCTTGACCGCGTCGGAGAACGTCTTGCCGTACGGCAGGTCCACCACCACCCGCCAGCCGTCGCCGTCCTGCCGGATCGGCTGCGGGAACGCCACACCCTGGTCAGCCTTCGTCAGCCCGGCCGCGAGGAACGCGCGGGTGACGATGTCGGAGGTGAGCTTGCGGTGGCGGAACTTCACCTTGGCCGCGTCGATCAGCGGCCGGTCGGCCGGCGTCCCCGCCCACCCGAGCACCCCGGTGAGTACGAGGGTGGCCAGCGTCAGGAGCCAGGCCGGGGCCAGCACCCACAGGGCGAGTGCCGCACCGAGCCCGAACACGGTGGACAGCACGGCGATGATGCCGCGCAGCTTCACCCGCGCATCGCGCTGACGCGACAGCTTCAGGTACTCCCCCGCATCCTCGGCTCGCACGGCCGCCAGGCGCACCGGCAGCCCCTCAGCGTCCGAGACCCAGCGGCTTGCGGCGCCGACCCAGCGGAAGCCGCCGCGCGGCGCGTAGGCGATGAGCTTTGCCGAGTACACCGGCGTCCTGACCAGGTGATACAGGCTGGTCTGGCCGTAGTGACCGGTCGCCCAGCGGGCGACCGCGGCGCGCTGCTTGGCGCTGGTCAGCCAGTCCGGCAGCACCGGGCGGCGGGCCTTGTCCTTGGCCTCGATCACTTCCGCGATCGAGGGCGGGAACTCGTGCCTGGGCGGGTCGACCGGGTCGCCCTCCGACACATCCCCGTCGTCGTCAGGCTGGTCGTCGGGGAGTTCGGCCTCCCACTCACCGGGCTTCACCTCGCCCGGCGCGGGCGGCTCGCCCTCCGTCTTCTTCCGGAACGGCAGCACGGCCGCCGTTTCCTCGCTGGTCGCGGTGCGGTCCGGCTCTTCCGGCTGGTCGATGGTGTGGATCTCGGACACGGTGGGGCTCTCCCTCATGTCGAGTGGGGAAGGATCAGGCGGCGTGCTGTTCTTGCGGGTAGGCGCAGGTCACGCACATGCCGAGCGAGGTCGGGATGCAGTAACCGGCGTCCGTCCGGCACTTGGGGCAGGTGCGGCGGGCGCGCATCGCCTTGGCGAGCGCGGCAGCGCGGCCCGGCGTCATCGGGCGTACGGGCTTGGCCTGGTCGACGCGGTACAGGTAGGCGACCAGCACCCCGGCCTTACGTCGGCGGGCGCGGCGCATCACCTGCGCCGCGACCGGCTGGCCACCGGGCCGTAAGCCGCGGGCCCGTAGCTGACGGCGGGTGGCATAGCCGTCCGGGGCGAACTTCCACGGGAACGTCGGCACCCCGTACGTCGCGCCGTTCGGGTCGTAGCACTTGCCGAACGTGGGCGACATCAGGCAGCCGCCTCATCCGGCCCGTCACCGGCGGCGCGCTCTGCCTTGAGCGTGTCGCGCAGCGTGCGGCCGTTCGCGGACGACGTGCGGACCACCTTGCGGATCGCCTCTGCCGTCAGCTCGGCATCGGCCCAGTCGGCCGTGACCGACCGGGCCTCATCGAGCAGTTGCTCCGGGGTCCGGGTCGGTCGGGGGGTACGGGCCGACTCGGGCACCCGACCAGTCGCCCGGCGCGGGGCCGACTCGACAGCAGCGACCGCGAGAGTCGGAGCCGACACGACCGGTTCGATGACCGGCAGCGGGTCGGCCGACTCGGAAGCAGCCAGCGCGGCCACCTCAGGGGAAGCCTCCGGGGTCGACTTGTGCAGGTCAGACCCCAACCGATTTGCGGTGGCCTGCTGGATTTCATCCTGATCTGCGACCGGTGCCGGTCGGTGATGCAGCACCTTCGCCACGAGGTCGGAGCCGAAGTAGATCGACCCGACCGGCAGCGACGTGGCGAGCAGAACGAGAGCCCAGTTCGCGGGCGCCCAGTCGGCCAGTCGACTCCAGTCGACCGACTGGCCGTGTAGCTCGGGAACGAGCCCGTGCACGTAGTTGAGGACCAGCGAGGCGAGCGTGTACCCAGCCAGCACCCGCAGCGCGAACCGGCGAGCGTCGCCGGTCAGTACGAGCGTGGCGACCAGCGCCAGGGCCATCAGGCCATCGACCACGAACGGGTACAGCGTGGCCGCCGTAGCGTCCGCGCCGGTCGCCGTGGCGACGTCCCGCAGGGCGTTCCAGGACACCCGAAAGGCCATGCCGACAACGGCGACTAGTGCGGCAACGAGCAGGCCCTTTGCGGTGCGGCTCATGCCGCCACCTCCGAACCGCCCGCAGTGCCACGGCGGCCAGCGCGGCGGCCGTTGACCGTGTGGTGAACCGGTGTGGGGCCGTCCGCGAGGAAGCGGCCCCCGCCGTTCTGTTTGGCGGCGTACATGGCCTCATCCGCGCGCCGCAGCAGCGTGGACAGATCCGGGCCGTTCGAGTCACAAGGAACCGCGCCGACGGATGCGCCGACGACGAACTGGCGGCCTTCGAAGCTGACCGGCGCCGTGAGCACACCGGCCAGCTCATCCGCCTGCCAGATCAGTTCGGTCTGGCTGCGGACCCGGGTGACGGCGGCGAACTCATCACCGCCGAAGCGGGCCACGATGCCGTCGCCGGTCGGCGCCCACAACGTGAGCCGCTTCGCCGTGGCACGAAGTACGGCGTCTCCGGCGGCATGCCCATGGGTGTCGTTGATCTGCTTGAAGCGGTCCAGGTCGATCAGGTAGACCGCGCTCTGGCCGTTCGCGATGACCCGCGCGGCGCGCTCGGCGAACGCATCGCGAGTCACGAGACCAGTCAGCGGGTCACGCCGCGCCGCGTCGATCCTTCGGCGCAGGCGCAGGGTGTGGAGGGACCAACCGGCCGCCATCGGCAGCGCGGCAGAGATGGCCGTCAGGGTGTAGCTCATGCTGCTTCCCCCGTTCCGGCGAAACGGCCGGCCGCGCGAGCCGCGCGCAGGAACGGCACCGTGCGGGTCAGCGCGTCGGCGTAGAGCGCGTCCCACGCGGCGACCTCGTCACCGCCTTCGCCCTGGGCGACCAGGTCGGCGATGACCTCGCGGGCCACGTCCAGCCGGGCCTCCCGCTCTTCGGGCGTCTCGTGCGCGAGGGGGCCGCGGAACAGATCGCGGTCGATACCTGCGGGCAGCTCGTCAAAGCCGAGCGCCAGTTCTTCGAACTCAACCGCGTTCGCGGCCTCGTGGTTTCCGATGTACGTGCGCATGCGGTGCTCCTGAGTCGGAGGGACGGAGAGACCGGGCGCTCGGGTCTTTGGCGAGAGACGAGCACTCGGGGAAACAGAGCCCTGGTTCCAGCTCCCCTCAGCCCTGCCCGTACGGAGCAAGCTCCGGACGGGCAGGGGAGGCAACCGGCCGCGGCATCAGCCGCGCAGATGACCTGAGTCCGCAAGTCACCGGCTGTCCCGGTGCGCGTCAGTGACGGATCAGGGAGACGCATAGGGCCTTACCGCCCGTGCCGGTCCAGCACGAGCAGCGCCTAGGTACTTAACTGCCGCATCAGGACTCCTCTTCTCGCTGGTTGTCTGGGGTGTCGCACTGCAAGGGGGACCTGTGTCCCCACCCTCCGGCCGTTGCTCGCGGTCGCCGGGCCACCTCGCCAGTACGGGCCGAAACCCTGTTCCACCTGGCCTTTAGCGGGATTGCAGCGTCCCCGCCCTCTGCTGTTGAGCAGCCCGAACAGGACCCCTCAGGTGTTGCTGAGAACCGCGATCAAGCTGAACTCGATGCAGTACCTCTATTACAGGTACTGCATCGAGTGCCGTCAAGCTTGCTGACGGACTCTTTGGTTCTCGCGCCAGGACTTCTTGGCGCACCATCAGAATCGGTGCAGGTGGGGGGCGTTGTTCACCTCACGCGTGGACACCCTGGGGCGATCTCGCTATCGTCAAGAAGTCCCTAGACGTCCCATCGGGGGTTGAGATGTCCAACGAGCGCTTAAGGTCGGCCCTCTTGGCGCAAGGCATGACCGTGCAGGGCCTGGCGGACGCGATCGAGGTCAATCCGAAGACCGTCGAACGCTGGATCACCCAAGGAAAAGTCCCGTATCGACGCCATCAGTACGCGACGGCGGCCCTGCTCAAGGTCGATGTGACGACGCTGTGGGAAGACTCCCGCACGGTCGAAAGCGCCTCCGACCTGAGCAAGGCTGAGATCGTCACGCTCTACCCGCACCGGCACATGGTGCCCGCCGGCCTGTGGCGCGAGATCTACGGGCGCGCCCAGTCCCACGTCGACGTTCTCGTCTACTCCGGACTGTGGCTGTCGGAGGACCCGCTCTTCCACGACCTGCTCAAGGCGAAGGTGGGGGCGAACGCTCAAGTGCGCATCCTGCTCGGGGACCCGAGCTGTGCTGCGGTCAAGCAGCGCGGGATAGACGAGGGTCACCAGATCATGGACGGCAAGATTCGCAATGCGCTGATGAACTACCGGCCTCTGCTCGCCAGTCATCCAGAAATTGGCTTCCGGCTGCATGACGCGACGCTCTACAACTCACTGTTCCGGGCGGATGACGAAATGCTCGTGAACACTCACGTCTACGGCATCGGCGCATACATGGCGCCCGTCCTGCACCTCCGACGGCTGCCAGGCGGCGGACTCTTCGACACCTACGCGAATAGCATCGAACAGACCTGGGGAGGCGCGCGCCAGGTGACGGACCACGACTTCACAGGAGCTTAAGCATGGGACGCATTGACTACCTTCACGACCCCGACGCCCCGCCGGCCAACTCCGTCGTGCCCTCCGTCGTCGCGTTCGTCCAGAACGACGCAGGCGAGGTGCTGGTAATCCAGCGGTCCGACAACGGTCGCTGGGCACTCCCCGGAGGCGGACACGACGTCGGGGAGTCCATCAGCGACACCGTGGTCCGCGAGGTGTGGGAAGAGACCGGCATCAAGGCTGAAGTCATCGACGTGTCCGGGATCTACACCGACCCCGGACACGTGATGCTCTACGACGATGGCGAGGCACGGCAGCAGTTCAGCATCTGCTTCCGGGCAAAGCCCGTCGGCGGCAACGTGCGTACGAGCAACGAGACGACACAGGTCCGCTGGGTCGCCCTAGCGGACCTCGCGGAACTCGATATCCACCCCACGATGCGCCTACGCATCGAGCACGCCATGGATCGGACGCGCACCGCCCCCTACATCGGCTGACGCTTCACTGCGGCAAGCCGCTCCAGAACGCGGACGGTACTGGCAAGGATCTCCGGTTCGGCACGGCGAATGAACGTGCCGATCAGGCTGTCAGGCCCGTACCGCCCTGCGATCTCGTTGACTCGGTCCACCGGGTTGGTGGGCATACCGTCCGGCGTGGTGTTCATGTCGCAATAGCAGAGCGCATCGGCGAGATGCGGATGCTCACGAGGGAACTCCCCCTCCAGCTCGTCTCGTAGGCCGCGCGCGTCAGCTTCCATCCATGCGCAGGAGTGGTGTGCGACAAGGCGGATCACCCGCTCGTCTGCGCCAGCCACGTCCCGGAGGTACCTGGCACCATCGAGCGGGTGAAAGCCAGTCTTGGCGAGGTCCGGCGAATAGCCGATGTCATGGAGTACCGCCGCAGCCTCCAAGAGCTCGGCGTCAGCACCGAGGATTGATGCGATGGATCGCGCTCGCTGCGCCACCCCGACAGAGTGCCGCCACCTTCGCGGCAGTGGTTCAGCCAGCAGCGATTCTGCGAGCGGGTAAGCCCACTCGCTCAGTCCCATTGTGCTCACGCTTTAGCACGCTCCTCTGGTTCAGGAAGGGCCAATACAGTGCGCTGCTTGCCCTGCCGTGCGGGCGATAGGAGCCCTGCTGCTTCAAGTTTGTCTAGGGCCTTGGAGACCGTTGGGCGCGAAACACCGAACCGGGCCGCGAGGGCTGTCGTGCTCGGGAAGGAAGCTCCAACGTCAAGCCCGTCGGCTGTGATCACGTTAGCAATCCGCTCAGGCAAGGGCCTACGGTCGATGCTTTCCCCGGTTCTCACGACTCTCCACCGTCCTCCAGGCACAGGCTCAGCAAGCCCCTCCTGCCGAAGAACATCGAAAGCGCGGAGCGCGACTCCACGAGATACCGCGTAAGTACTCATGATGTCCGCAAGGGACGGTAGTACCTCCATGTGAGGTGAGCCCTCAATGTCCGCCTTTACAGAAGCGGCAATCCTGAGGAACGTACCGCGAGGGTTGGCATGCTGCGACACTCAAACTCCTGCGTCTGACTCTCCGACTGCTATCCAAGGATCGCATAACGAGGTTGGGCGACCTATTCGCCATACCATGCGATATCGCTTTCCAGATCTTCGAGATGCTGTCGCGTGTGTTGCACATCGGGATGGTCTTCGCCCAGGACGCGCGATTGCTCCTCGAGTAGGACCCGAAAAAAATCCATGGCGCCTTCGGAATCTCCCATTTCCATAAGATGGAACGCGAGGGCGTGACGAGCGTTCAAGACGCGCCCATCGTCCGGCCCATGGATACGTAATCTGTCAGTCAGCACTCTTCGATACACCGGAAGTGCCGCATCAAGATCTCCCGAGGCGTCAATCCATCTGGCAAGGTGCTGCAGCATATCAACGGTCATCAGATGGTCTGCGCCAAGATACTCTTCACAGTCCGCCACAAGCTGCGAAAATTCCTCCCTCGCGGTGAAAATTTCACCGTTGCGCCCCTTCCAATGAGCCAGGAGCCCTCGGGCATTCAGAGACCGCGCGGACCTGGGACCGTAAATACTTACCAGCTTGCGAAAAACATCCTCAGCAACCACGAGAGCTTCACCTGATGCCCCGCATTGATCCAATGCGCGGATCAGGCTCCATTGAGTATCAATGACATCAGGGTGCCATTCGCCCATCGCCTTCGTTTCATCGTTGAGGAGCTCTCGAAATACACTGACGGCCTTTGATGGACGCCCATCTTTGAGGTACCAGTTTCCAAGGTGATCGCGGCACGTAAAAGTTTCCGGATCACTTGGGCCGTACAGGCGAACCGCGTCAGAGGCTATTTCTTCAAGAATTCGGACCGCACCGTGCACGTCCCCTGAATCGCCGACGGCCTCCGCCAAATGAATGCGCGTGTGCCGAGAATGGTGGTGATCTGGTCCGTAAATTGCTACTTCATCAGCCAGGAGTTCCTCACACGTCGCGATAGCACCAGGGTAGTCCTCATCCGCACTGCGTGCCGCCACGAGACGACGCCTCGTGTCCCTTGTCTCCTCGTGATTGGAGCCTTGGACCCTGATTCTGTCACGCAGCAATTCTTCGAATACTTGAACCGAACCCTTGGTATCACCCGAGGCGCCCACTGCTTCCGCCAAGGAACTACGCACAAGAAAGACAAGACTGTCGTCCTGTCCACGATTGTTAGCAACGTCACGGATGATTGACTTATACTCGGCAATGGCTTCGGTGTAATTTCCGCCCTGTTCCAAGGCGTCAGCCAGGCCAAGGCGCACAAAGAACGTATCCCAATGTCCAGGAATGGTGGATTCGACTTTAGAGCGGAGATCGCCATAATAAGCGACCGCCGCTGTTGAAAAGCCAGCCTCTATGTAGCTCTGCCCGAGGCGGATTAGAACATCATGGCAGAAATCTTCGTGGAGAGCCGACCCCGCAGTTTGGTACAGCACCTCCGTGTTGGCCCGCAACACCTGATCCAGTTTAGAGTGAACTGAGTCCTCCGGCCACACTTCGAGCAGACCATCAGCCACCGCAATTGCTGCATCTCGAAATTCATCATCCTTACAGCTCTCAACAATCGCGCGCTGCACCAAAGCATGGATGTGTACTGTCGCACTGGGTGATCCGGATCCTGCCTCTACTAGGCTCAGGCGATGCAGGTTTCGCAGGGTAGCCGTGGCTCGATCTACAGCGTCAGCAGCGCGCTCCGAAGAATTGACCGCATCTCCCCCTAGGCTGAAATCCTCCAGATACTCAATCGCTGATGGGCTAGTCAGCACCGATTCTGGAATACCGTTAGGATCCAGCAGGGCAGCCATAAACAGCATCGGGCGTGCCATTCTCGACGGAGGCAACAGATCGGCTTGCTCGATGGAAAGCGACCAGGTAGCTGTGACCGTTGCTTGGTGATCGTCAGGCAGGCTGTCAGCGTCAGGCAGCAATTCAGACAACGCTTTTCGACGTTCCGAAAATAGACGTCGGTAAGTAGCACAACTCAAGTTGAAATCGACAATATACGCTGCCGCCTGCGCCAATGCCAGAGGAAGGTAGCCGAGCGCTGCGGCCAAGGCAGATATGTCGTTCGGGTTATCCACGCGGCCTTGTGCCGCCAGTTTCTCTCTAAGGTAGCGCTCAGCTTCGGTCGAATCAAAAAGGCCAACCGATATGAGTTTCCGCCCAATTCCCCCCAAGGCCGCATCACGACGCCTCGTCGTAACAATGACTCTGCCATTAGCACGTGGGTCAGGCCAAAGTCCTCGCAGGGTGGCGGGGCTGTCTACATCATCGAGCACGACGACCCATGATTTGCTGGTGGTCTGCGCCCACGCCAGGAACCGCTTTGCTGCTTGCTCAGAGTCCTCCAAATCAGCGCCGGTTAGAGTCGAGATGGCCTGCGTGTAGGCAGACTGAACAGATTCACGGCTATTCGCCGATGCCCAGACAACGACATCGAAACTCTTCTGGGCGAGAATCTCCCTAACGGAATGCGCTGCAATCTGAGTCTTACCCACCCCGCCTGGGCCCACCAGAAGCTGAAATTGGGCAGCAACTTGACTTTCGTCCAGTGATCGTTTGATGTCGTCGATCTGGTCCCTATGTTGAAAGCAGTCTGCTTCTCGGGGCATCGCTCCGATCAAGGTGGGATGCTCCGACGGCGGTGGATCTTGCGCTGTTATGAGCTGCCCTATGTAACCAGCAGCAACACCCCCAGCAAGAGCCACTACGGATGCCTCAGCTGCAACATGCGGGACCTGATGTACGCCGGAGGCGGTCAGTCCGTGTTCGCCGCCGGCCTGTGGGGGTTTCCCAGGGTCACCCCGCCGTCGATGTTCAGGACACCGCCCGCTAGCGAGCCGTTGTCGGCGTTCACATGAAGTTCTCCGCCAACAGCAAGGCCGTTGGAACCCGCGGTAGCGCCACTTTGTGCCAGAGAACCAAGGGAGGTGATACCTCGCAACCACTCAGCCGCCTCAGACTGCTCTTCTGCGGGCAGCTCGTCGATGAAATCTTCGAACCGGGCTTGCCATGAGGCTTCGAGGCGCGCGCGCTGCGATTCGCCAGCCTCGCCTTGCTCGAGCTCTCCTGCGGTGCGGTCCAGCCGCTCAAGTACAGCCTGCTCCCGCTCCGCGCTTCCCCTACCCAGCCGCCTTGCGACGCGTCCCCGTACAGCTACCCACAGATCTGTCCCCACCGCCTGCACGACGGCAGTTCCTCCTGCTGCGGCTACGGCTACCAGCCCCTCTGCCAGCATCCCCCCACCTTCCAGTCGTATCGACCACTACACCTGAACAGTACTAGCCGGGATTTCTTGACATCGTGGATTCGCTCGTTCAGGGCGCTCTTCGACTGCTCTGCTGGCTGGAGCCGTTCATGGGGTTGGCCATAGCCGGGCCACCGCCTCGTCAAGCAATCAGCGTCGGCCTCCAGCCGGCGACGCGGTGTACGCCCACGGTAGGTCCGACAGAGAGACGGCCTGTCCCTGAACAGCAGGAAGCGGAGTAGCTCCAGCCACGGAATTTTATCGGACGCATATTCGATTACAGGTCCCTGACGCGGGCTGTCCGAGTGAGCGGCGAGTGAGATAGAGGCGTCCGGCGGTACTGGGATGGAAAGCGCCAGTTCAGAGAGGCCGTCCACTGCGTCCCGGACATGCCCTCCGGAGCCGTGTGCGCAGGTTCGAATCCTGCCGGGGGCACCTTGCATGAGGTGCCCAAAGACCCCGTCACCAGCGGAAACGCTGAGAGCGGGGTCTTCGCGTATGTGCAGGCGTATGCAGCGCTGAGCGGCCCTAGGACGGGGTCCGTGGACTATTTGTGGACAGGATCTTGGGGCATCTGCCCTGGTCAGCCCCGGCATTTTCGAGGTGCCCGTCAGCCGGCGTCTGGCCACTCCTCGGGAGGCGGAGGCGGCTCCGGGTCATCGTGTCCCTTCACTCGCCGCGCGCGCTCCCCTCGCAGGGTCGTCAGCCACGGCCACAGATCCGGCAGAGGCTGTGCCGGGCAGGCGAGACGGTGCTCGATACGGCACCGCTGGGACTGATCCGGCGGACATACCCCGTAGACCGTCACCCGCCCGTCGGACAGCTCGATCCACCGATGTTCCGCCGGCACCGTATGGGCCAGTGGATTCATGTACGGCTCCAGCAGCACCCAGTCCTGCTCAAGCGTCGGCACCCGATCCTGCAGCAGCCCGCAGTACGGGCAGCGGGACTGCCCACCACCCAGTTGCCGCGGCTTCTCCTCCAAAACCCCCATACCCTGAGGGTCGCCAGCCCTGCGGTCCAGGCGTAGAGCGCGAACCGGACGGAACCCCTGGGGCAGCCGTCCGTCAGCGAGACGAAACACGATGCGGCAGGTGCAGCCGGCAACCACCGGCCGACGGCACACGGCCGAGATACGGCGAAGCCCTCCGGCCCATGCGGGCTGGAGGGCTAACGGCCTACGCGCGTGATCACTCGTATTCGCTCAACAACTCCTCGATCTTGCGGTTGACGATCTCCTGCCGTCCATCGATGCACTTGGCGTAGCGGCTCAGCAGGACCTCCACGCTGTTGCCCGCACGTTCGGCGACCTCCGTCGGGTCCACCCCGGAGTTGAGCCAGGTCGACAGTGCCGAGTGCCGAAGGTCATACGGGCGAGCCGCGAGCGGGGAGGCGACCGCGGCCGGCGGAAGCGCCAGCGCACGGGCCTCCTGCCAGACGCGGTAGTACGTCGAGGAGCCGACCACTCCCCCACGCTCGTTGGCGAACAGCCGCCCGTCCTCGGCAGTGCCGAACGTGTCAAGGTGCCGCCGAAGGATGACGACGAGCTGGGGCGGGATCGGCACGAGCCGGACCTCCTCCGCCGGCCGGTTCTTGAGGCCCCGGTCGTCATGAGTTTCACCGGAGTCCGTCCACTGCTTTCCGGCGCTGGGACGCGTCCGGTTCAGCAGCACCGTTCCCCAGCCGACCTCGGGCAGCTTCAGGTCCGCATCGGTGAGACCGACGGCCTCAGCTGGGCGCAAGGCGCCGTAGTACATGCAGGCGAACAGACCGACGAGTCGGCGACCACGCGCCCTGCCGTACCCACCGATGTACGAGACCGCAGTCAGCAGGGAACGAGCCTGCGCCGGATTGGCGACCACCCGGGGATCGACTTCCCCGGCTACCTTCGGCTTCTTCCAGCGGATGCCCGTGATCGGGTTCTCTTTGAACTCCCCGAGGTCCACTGCATAGTGCAGCGCGTTGACGAGTGTCCGACGCTTGCGCCGAACAGTCTCCGCAGCTGCCGCTGTCCCGTCGAGCTTCAGCTTGAGCGAGTCCAGGACGGCCCTGCCGACCGCAGCGTCACCGAGGTCCGAGAGCGGAAGCGATGCCTTGGCCACCCAGTGCAAGGTGTTCGCGATCTCGGTCGGCAATTCGCGCTCGTCCGGTCCGGGAAGGACGAAGGCCCAGTTGCGAAGCGCCCTCCTGATCAGTTCCTCGGACGGCTGCCCCGGACGCTCGTCGAAAAGGGCCATCGTCACGGCGGTCAGGGCCTCATTGATCCCGTTACGCGTGTTCGGCGCTGCGTGCGGCCACTTCATGGCGAGGTACTTCAAAGCGAAGGCGTACCAGGTCATCGAGGCTGCCTTTTCGACCATCGAGTCGGGCAACCCTGTCTCTGTGTCGAACTCTTCGCCGGCATGGGCGGCGCGGAGCAACTTGGAGCGGTAGTGGTCCGCAAGCCCCTTGGTGCGGAACTGCTCGGAGAACACGTTCCCGGCAACAGTCCACCGGACGTCATAGGAGGATTTCTTGGTCTTCCTCTTCCGAACGCCCCACACTTTTACGTCGAGAGACTTCACGCCGCCGCCTCCAACTGCCGCAGCCATGCGGTGAAGTCGCTCCGCCAAACCCGGAGCTCCCCGTTGGGCAACTTGAACGCAGCGGGCCCCTGCCCCAGCTCGCGCCACCGGTAGAAAGTACGACGGGACACCCCACCCAGCTCCGAGAGGATTTGCGGGACGGTCATCAATTCGTCGCGTCGGTGGTCCACGCCGGTTCTCCTTCCGTGTCGTCGTCTGTCGGGGCTACGGGCGAAGGGGTGCCGTGAGCGATGAGGTGTTCTGCAGTGGTCAGTCCGGTCCCGGCGAAGACCCAGTGGGAGAGGACGAGCACGGTGTCCGGGTCGGGCAGCGGGTGGCCGGCTTCGGCCGCGCGTTCGCGGGCCAGGGCTTCGTTGTGGTCGGCGCGTTCCTGGCGGAGGGCGCCGAGGGTGACGGAGTAGGCGCGGGATTTGGTGGAGAAGTGGCCGCGGAAGCCGAGCATGTGGGCCCACTTGCGCAGGCGCAGGTCTTCGAGTTCGGGCAGGGCGCCGAGGCGCCAGCAGGTGAGGATCATGCGCCGGGCGTGGTCGGTGACGCCGGAGCCGATCAGGTCCGTGATCGGGTTGCGGATGGGCCGGTCGAGGGTGCCCGCGGTCTCGGCACCCTTGGTGGCGTACTTGGCGATGTAGGCGGCCACAGCGCGGCTGGACAGTTCCGAGGTGCCCGCGAAGTCGGCGGAACGGATGGGGCGGATGTCGAGCTGTTCGCCGAAGCGGAAGGCGTACGCGTGGCCGTCGAGGACGGGGCCGGGTGTCTCGGCGAGCCGGGCCGCCGAGCGGATCGCGTCGGTGAGGAGTTCGGTCGTGGCCCAGGCCGGCGGGGTGTCCTCGGCTCCGTCCGGGCCGTCGAGGCGGATGACGGCGTGAAAGTGGACGGCGCCGCGCCGCTGGTACTCGGCGACCTTGGCGTAGGAGACCTTGAGGCAGTGGCGCAGTGCGGAGCGGCTGATGCCCGCGCGGGAGGCGAGGTGCTGGCGCAGGTAGGTGGTGAAGCGGCCCCACAGTGCCCCGGCGTGCGCGTTCCACAGGACGGCCGCGCGGTAGTCGTAGCGGTCCGGGTCCAGGGGGGTGCCGAGGGCGGGGTCGTCGTCCGGGTGGGTGCGCCCGCAGCGGCATCGGCCGCCGCCGGGGCGGTTGTGGACGGGGCCGAAGGACGGGGCGGTGAAGGTGGCGAAGACGCGCGGGTGTTGGGCGACGGCTGGGCCGATGCCCTTGCCGCCGCTCAGGCCGGCGGTGACGAGGTGGAAGGTGTCTTTGCGGTAGATCTCGGCGCAGGAGGCGCACCGGGTGGCGCGGCGGTTGTTGCAGCGGATGAGGAGCTGCCCGGCTGGAAGGTCACGGTCGGCGATCTCGCGGATGATCTCCCCGGTGGCGGCGTGGACGTCGAGCCGGTGGCCCTCCATCCGGACTGGCCGCTCGCAGCCGCCGAGGCGCTGGATCTGGCGGGCGTAGGCGCTGAGGTCGCCGTGCCGGGCGAGTGCTGCCAGCTGGCGGATGGCTGCGGTCGGAGCCGCAGGGCTCATGTGCGGGTTCCTCCTTGTGTGAGCGCCCGGCCTGTCGAGGGGGCTAGACAGCATGGGCAAGCCGGGCGGGCGGAGCGATGAGGTCAGCGACGGGTGAGGACGGAGCGGACGACAACGGCGCAGACGGCCACGGACGAGGCGGTGAGGGCGACGGCGAGGAGCATGGAGACCAGGACGGCGCCGACGACCAGGACCACGGCGGTGCCGCCGCTGACGAGGACGAGCGCGGTGCCGGGCGTGAGCCGGACGGCCGGGCGGGGCGGGACCGGGGCGACGGAGGCCGGCGACGGAGCCAAGGTGCCCGGCGTGATGGTGGTCGGCTCGACGACGGCGGATGGGGCGACCAGGCCGCTGGGCTGCGGCATGATCGGGACCTTCGGTCGGAACATGAGCGCTCTCCCTTCGCGGGTCACTTGAGAAAGGTGTCGATAAAGGGGGCGAGCAGACTGTCGGCGAGGAGGTAGCCGCCGACGAGCAGCACGGCGATGAGCCACCAGGGCGGGCGGATGAGCTTGACGCCGAGCACGCCGACGACGAGCAGGGCGAGCCAGAGCGGAACGTCCACTTCGGTGGTCTCCTGTCAGGCCGAGCAGCGGTGGGTACGGGCGGCGAGTTCGGCAGCCGCGCGGCTGTCGTACTCGGCGGAGAAGTCGCAGCGGGGCGCGGTGCAGGCGGCCAGGTGACGGTTCCGGCCGCGGTCGACGTACGAGGCGACGTTCACGGGACCGATACGGCGGACGTTGCGGAAACGCGGGTTCACGGCGGTGCTCCTCTCAGAGGTGTGCGGCGACGGACGGGGTCATGGACGGGGGCAGGCCGAGCCGGGCACGTACGGCGTCGGGGTCGGCGGGGTGGCCGGTGGCCGAGCGGTGTTCCTCGGCCAGGGCCCGGATGCGGTCGACGAGGGCGGGCGGCAGGGCGACGGCGGAAGCGGTCACCGGGGCCGGAGTCGCGACCGGTTCGGCAGTGGGCTCCGGAGCCGGTCCGGGGTCGATGGAGGGCGCCGGCAGCGCGTCACGGTCGGGCCGGTCGACGGCAGGCTGAGCGAGGCGCGGCTCCGCAGGGATGTCTGCCGCCGAGGGCTTCGGGGCCGTCGGTGTCTCCGGAGTGTGCGGAGCGTGGGCCAGCAGCGTGCCGCCGAAGAAGGCGACGGCGGGCCAGCCCGCGACCGTCACGCGGAGCCAAGCCGGTACGTCATCCAGGTCGAGGAGCCCGGCCGTGGCGACGTTGGCGCCGAGGGACGCGGCCAGGGCCACCAGGAACCACAGCCGCGGACCACCGGCCACCAGTCCTGCCCGCTGCTGCTGACGCATCCGACGCCAGGCGGCGACCAAGAGCAGGTCGACGCTCACGGGATAGGCCCACGCCTTCCAGCCGTCCTGTCCGGCCGCCGCAGCGAGGTCGTGCAGATGGGAGAAGGACAGGGCACCGGCGATGACGGCCTGAACGATCACGGCGTCCACGCGGGCCAGGTGGGCACGCATCGGCTCGGTCTCCTTCCGGCGTGATCAGTCGGTGGACTTGAGCGAGTCGGCGCGCTCGCGGGCGAGGCGGGCTACCTCGGCGGCCTCGGTATCGCCGGGCGTGTGGTCGGCGATGCGCTCCAGCAGGTCCGCCTTACGGCCCATGAGTGCGGCGTACTCGGCGGAGGTGCGGTTCTGCCGGAGCGCGGCCAGGTCGGCGACGAGCGCGCTGATCTCGGCGATGGAGGGACGTGACATGGGGCTTCCTTCCGGTTTCGGGCATGGGAGGGGTAGGGACATGGCGCGAGGCGGTCACGCCGGCCGTGGGAGAAGAGGCGCGGTTACTCGGTCACCGGGCGAGCGGTGGGCACCGCGGCGGAGGGCGAGGGCGGCCCGGCCGGTTCGGCGGCGATGACAGGCCGGAAGGTGTCGAGGCGGGCCAGTTCCGGGACCAGGCCCGAGGTGTCGCGGCAGACGGCCGCCGCGTCGTCGAGGGTGAGGTGGGGCGAGCGGACGCGGGACCAGCCGCCGGAGGAGTCGCCGACGACCGCGACGCCGGGCCGTTCGGCCGGGATGGAGGTTGCGGCCAGCGCCGCTTCCGGCGCGATGTCGCCGAGCGCCATGTTCGCGGACGTCTCGTCGTTGACGCGGTGGCAGACCCGCCCGGTGAGCTGGGCGCGGAGCATGGTGGCACCCTTGCCGAGTTCGGCGCCGAAGCGCTGCCCGCACACCTCCAGGTAGATACCGGCCGCACGGCCGAGCTGGGCGAGGCGGATCAGCTTGGTAACCATGGCGTCCCGCCGCTTCTCGTCGTCCTTGCTTGCGGCGAGGAAGAGTTCGGCGACCTCGTCGACGACGACCACGACCGGCACCGGCCGCGCCTTCTCCGGCAGGCCCCAGACCTCCGAGGTGAGCACGGCGTCCGGACCGGCCCCGCCCGTCATGCCGATCAGGCGGAACCGTGCCTCCATCTCCTCCACCAGGACGTCCAGGAGGTCGTTCGCACAGTCCGGCGTGTCGGCGAGCGCCGACAACCGGGGCGCGAACGGCGCCAGTTCGACGCCCCACTTGCAGTCGATGCCGACGAGCGCGACGGGTTGCCGGGCCAGCCCGCACAGCAGGTTGCGCAGGTACACGGACTTGCCCGACTGCGTGGCGCCGAGGATCAGTTCGTGCGGCACGGTGCGGAAGTCCCGGACGTGCCAGTGCCCGTCTTCGCGCAGCGCCAGCGGCAGGGACAGCGGTTCGGTGCGCAGCCACCGCCGGGCGGGCCGGACGTCGGCGAGGACGTCCCAGCCGACCAGCCGCAGCTCCAGCCGCCCCGGCTTGGTGGGACGGACGTGCACGGCGTGCGCGCCCCAGGCGTGCCGCAGTCGGTCGGCCGAGGCGGTGAAGTCCTCGGGCGCCTGCCCGGCCGCCATGCGCAGCCGCATCACGAGCCCGGACCCGGTCGGCAGCGGCAGCGACCGGCGAGGCGGCACGGGAGCAGCTTGCCGCCCCACCATCCGGGCGGTGGCCCGGCGCATGGCCGAGGCGGGCACCGTCAGTCCGCAGGCGTCCATGGTGGCCCGGTATGTGGCGAGCACCCGCAGCGTCACGGCCGGATACCCGACCAGCCACCAGAAGAGGACCGGCAGCCGACGGCGCACCGCGGCCAGCGCAGCCACCGCCAGCAGTGCCGGCACCAGAACCCACAGGGCATCGGTCATGACGCTCAGCCCTGCGCCACAGCAGGAGTACCGACCATGACAGCGTCCGCCCGGTAGGCGATGCCGTGCCGGGCACGGCCGCCGAACTCACTCTCCCAGGGCCGGGCCACCAGCCCGGACAGGAAGACCGGCGCCCCCATGACCAGGCCCTCGCCGATGCCCTTCTCCGGAACGGTGACCTTGAGCATGTCCGAACCGCCCGCAGCGATGAACACCAGCTCCAGGACCATGAGCCGGTCGTTGGTGACCGGGTCCACGGCCACCTCACCGGTCTGCCGGTCCCTCACCTTGACCTCGGGCAGCTTCGTGACCAGCAGAGTGGCGGACGAAGTGTCCACGGGGATGACGCGCATTCTGTGAACCTCACTTGATCGGGCGTCCGTCACGGACACCGAGCCGTTGAATACCCCCCTAGACAGCACAGGGAGGAACCCGCCTCAACTGTCTAGGGGGGTTGACGGTTACCGTAGCGCGACGTTCCAGCAACTGTCTAGGGGGGTATACGAGCGTCGTGTCAGCGAGACGACCGGCGCTCTACGAAAGCACCCAGTGCAGGACGGTGGCGTCATCGTGCGCCTTACCCCGCGGCCAGCGCTGACCGTTAGGGTCGCCGTCCTCCGCCTTACGGGTCTGGCGGATCAGTTCATCCGGGCCGGCGGAGTCGAGGAGAGCCAAGGTCTCGTCCCACGAGGCGAGTCCGAAACGGTCCACCAGCCGCGTCGCGCCGTCGCTCAGCAGTGTCACCGAGGCCAGGGAGTCCAGCGGCACCGTGCCGGTCAGCGCATGCTCGGCCGCGAGCGGATCGGGGCCGGCGATCCAGAAGCCGCCCGGCCGGTTCCGGAGAGACGTCAGGGCGCCCCGGTACTCGGCCAGTGCGGCGGCGTGTTCCGGCGAACCGGTGGGCAACTCGTCGACCGGCCCACGAAGCCGCGCACCGACCTCGTCGAGGCGCCGGTCGGTGAGGACGGAAGAGTTCCCGTCCCGCTCCGCGAGGAGCAGCGAGGAGTCACCGAGCACGAGGTGTTCGAGCACCCCGCCACGAGCCCGAACGGCAACGACCGTACTGGTCGGACTGGCCCGGTATTCCAGGTCGCAGACGTCCTCGTGAAGCGAGCGGATGATGCGGATGGAGTCGGCCAAGCACTCGGCGAGCGACCAGGCCGGACGTGCGATGAGGGTGCGCAGCAGCAGCGCCCCCAACGTTCCGGAGAACCAGGCGACGCCGTGCACGCAACCGGTTTCCGCACCCCCCACGCCGGCACCATCGAGGAGTACGGCGACGCCGGGAGCAGCAGCGGCGAAGTCCTCGTTCTCGCTGTCCGGCGCGGACGGCGAGGTACCAAGGGCGAGCCTCACCCCGCGGTCTCCTCGTCGTGGCGGTAGAGCGGGCAGACCAGTTCGACGGACCGCGGCTCATTGGTCTCCGGGTCGTACTCGACCCCCACCAGCGTGGAGAACCGGCGATCCCCGACCTGCCCCCACAGGGAGTTGAGTTCGGAGGCGAGCAACTGGACGACGCCGAGCGATCCTTGCGTGTGGATACCGGCGATGGCGAGGAGCGAGCCCTTGCCGTCCGGGCGCGGCAGCCGACCGAGATAGCCGATGTCGTACGACCGGGCCGGATCACTGTCCTGCCCCGACCTGTGCACGGTGCCGGTGAGCCGGTCCACGACCGTCCAGGGCCCGTCTTCCGCCTTCTCCCAGCGCAGCACGGGGTCCTGGGCGTAGGTGTTCCACATGTCCTGTGACATGCGCGGCCCGCAGACGACGACCAGGCCGTCACGGTTCAGGTCGATCTCTCCGCTCACCGGCACGTGTTCGGAGGCGACGGCGAGACCGTACGACCGCGCCAGGTCCTCCAGACGCTTGCCGGAACTGACGTCGTCCACGGCGACGACCGTGCGTCCGCGTTCGTCGTCCCGTCGCAGCGGAGTCGCGACCGTGACGGCGCCCGATCCGAGGAACGCACCTTCGGGCGCCGGGCCGGTGTGGCGGATCTGGTGAATGCGTCCGCGGCTGAGGCCGGCCTTCGCCGCGATCTGCGCGTACGACAGCCCTTGCGCGTGGAGGTCCTGCACCACACGGCGCCGCAGCCGAGCGAGTTCGGTGACCTCCTGCTGCGCGTCGGCCAGTCGCGTCGTGACCTCGCGCAGGAGCAGGTACGGATCATCGATCGCCATGATCCGCTGCAACTCGTCCGACATGCGCTCACCTCCCTGCCTCACCCGAGAGTCTAGGCCCCTAGACGAAACGGGCGGGAGTCGCCGTCCCGACCGGACGCCTATCGCATAGAGGCCGGACCGGCGCCGAGGCACTCCACGAGGAGTCACCCCTAACCGCCCACGCGACGGCCGAGGAGGAGCAGGCCGGACGCGGTCACGCCCCCTCCCGCACCAGCTCCGCCCACACCGAAGAGCCCTGCGGCAGGGTCTTGGCGCCCCAGTCCTTCGCGCAGGCCGCCACCAGCATCAGCCCGCGGCCGCCCTCTTCCATGTTGGTCGCGTCCCGCATCGCCGGGGCACCGTCGCCGCCCTGGTCGATCACCTCGATGCGCACGAAGTCCGTACCGAAGCCGACGACCACGAGGAACCAGCCGCCGGCCTTGCCGCTCAGCGAGTGACGTACGGCGTTGGCCGCCAGCTCCCCGACGACCAGGGCCCCTTCGTCGACACAGCCCCACTCCCGGAGTAACGCGGCTACGAAGTGACGAGCTTCGGCGACTTGTTCAGGCAGGCCGGGGAAGGCACGGCACCACTTGGTGAGCACGACAACACTCCTCGTCTAGAGGGCTAGACAGCACGAGGAGCAGAGTATTCCCACCCGCGACACCAATCTAGGCATACGGAGGAATTATTCCTCTACCGAGTGACGGTGGCCTCCAACTCACGGAACTCCCCCATCATCCGCATCAACAGGTCCCGCGCCTCACCACCGAAGACGGCCGCACCCTCGAACCGGCCGAACATCTCCTCGTACCGAACGAGGTCATCCGCCTCGGTCGAGAGCCGCTCGCTTGGGAACGCCTCCACCACGACGGACTGCCGATCACAGAGCGTGAAGCCATGACGAGGCAGCACCGGCACCGGCCGACGCCACGGGATGACCCCGATCCGCACCGTGTCCAGACTCTCGACGGCCAACAGCCGATCAAGCTGGGCGAGCATCAGCGACGGCGTTCCCGGCCAGGTTCGCAACACAGCTTCCGTCAACACGAACACCGACTCCCGCCCCGGCTCGTACAACAAGCCCTGCCGCTCCACCCGCGCAGCAACGGCGCGACCGACCATCTCAGCGTCCAGGTCCGGTGAAGTCAGGAAGACGTGCCGGGCGTACTCGGCACTCTGGAGCATGGCCGGCAGGACCACGCACTGAAAGGAGCGCACCAGCCGAGCACCGCGGACCGCCTCATCCACGACGGGACCCGCAGAGACGTCCCCCTCGGAGCCGGAACCGACCTCCACCACAGCCTCAACCGCGGCCAGCAGCTCGCGGACCTCATTGGCAGCCGCCTCATCGAGTCCGAGCGCCCGGGACAACCGGTCCAGCACATCGAGGCTCGGAACCATACGCCCGTTCTCCACCTTGGAGACCGTCGGCTGTCCCACGCCAGCCCGCTGCGCCAGAGCAGCACCCGTCAGACCGGCATCCGTGCGCAGAGCCCGAATACGTGCCCCAAGCACCCTCATCCGCTCGCGCCGTTCACTCCCCATACCCAGGGTTCTACACCACGAGCCAGCAGCCACCAGGCACAAGAGCAGCATCAACGACCAGCAACACGAGCGTGATTCAAACTCTCCCTACAGGTTCAAGGCGGCTCGCTCCGCTCACCGCGCGCGGCCCGGCCCCCGGCCGGGCCTGCGCTCCTGTCTCCGCCCCGCTCCAGCCCGGCCGGCGCCCGTGCCGCGCTCAAAGCATGCAGCCGCCTGATGCCAGAGAAGGGATACGTCGTGGCTGGGGCGGTCGGCTCCACGGCTTTAGGCAGCCACTTTGGCGCGAGCCTCGAAGATCACGGCCCCAACGTCGTGCTTTAGCGGGCAGGTCCACAGACTGCCCGACGCGCCGGAAGCTTACGGGGCCGTGATCACTCGCGCCAAAGCAGCTCCAGCCCAAAGCCGTTCCACCGACCGCTGCAAAAGCCTCGGCCAGCCTCCAATGCAGCACGTGCCGTAGTGCCGTTGCGGCCAAAAGGCGTGGCACAAGTTGCCAGTGGATCAGGCGATTTACCAGGTCAAGGTCCGGCTGCCCCTGGCGGCCCGTCCTGGCCCCTTACGGCTCTCAAGGATACTCGGGTGTGATCGCGGTCCAGCACATCAAATGGATATCCTCAAGATGGATCGCAGGCCGGAGTGGCGGTGGCTCGGGGGGGATCAGCCCGAGCCGGTCCGCGAGCTCCGCGAGCGCCTGGACCTTGCCTGTGGCGGAGAGTTCCGTGCTGGTGAGGGCGTTCCGGACTTCGCGTTGGACACGAACAGCATACGGGGCGTCAAGACGGGCAGAGAGCATGTCCTGATCGTCGCCCAGCAACTGGCCATGCTCTCGGACGAATGCGGCAGCATCTCGCATGACTTTGGGCACCTGGGGCTCAAAGTTGGCAGGGTCGGCCTGGAAGTCCCAGCGGCTCTTTATGTGCCTCCGTGCGGCAGACCATGCATCGAACGCCGCAGCGTACATCTGATCGGACAGCGCCACTGGGGTGATATCCGTTTGAGGATCAGCGTGGGCGAGGCAGGCGAGGGTGTCGTCAATGACCACCGGCTCGCCATCCGGGCCGCTACTCTGAGGGGTCAGGTCGTCGTTGAGGGGAATATACCGGTACCAGGGCTTAGGATGGTTTCCGATACGGGCGCAGAACACAAAGCCTGGGCTGGCTCCGTCCCGGTGAAAGCCGGTGCCGGATCCCCAAGGCAAATCCAGAACCCGGTTTTTTGTGGCGTCGCTGTGGAAGGCATTCGCTAGCCGCCGCCGGTACTCTTCACCGGAAAGCGCACCATTGCCTCCGTCATTGAACAGGGCGGCTTCCTCGCAGCGAATCTGCTCAATCCGTTCCCGGGTCTCGGCAATGTTGTGCTCCACCGCCTCTATACCAGGCAGAACCTCGCCGACGCCAACGGACGCTGCGGCCTGTTTCAACTTGCGCTGGAGGCGTTCCTCCAGGCGGAGGATTTCATCGAGGTCTTTGTCGGGGAAGAACGCCCGCATGTAGATCTCTTTGTGCGGGGAGCCGATGCGGTCAATGCGACCGTGCCGCTGCACGAGCCTCATAGGGTTCCATGGCAGGTCGTAGTTAATGATGTGACGGGCCTGCTGGAGGTTGACACCTTCTGCGAGCACATCGGTGGTCACGATGAGGTCGTATGCGTCAGCCTCAACGCCGGTACCCGCGGTTTTGGGGGCGAAACCCGTAATAATGTCGGCCCGATGGTCACGGTCCGGGCCCGACACGGTGGCCATACGGCCCCGGTAGGCAGCCAGTCGCGGATCGCTGGCAAGCGCGTCTCGGAGCGCCCGACCCAGGTACTCGGCGGTGTCGGTGTAATAGGTGAACACCAGTACTTTCCGCTTATCTCGGGTGTCCTCCTCTCCGATCCCTTCGGCAGCGGCGTCCTTGGCGATGGAGGCCAGTTGCTCGATAAGGCCAGCAACCTTCGGATCGTTGTCCGCGTGCACGGCGCGCACTCGATCCCGGAATGCTTCCAACAGGTCCCGGTCCGCCTGGACTGCATCCCGCAGGGCCTTCACGTTGAAGTCTGAGGCGTACGCGACGTTCTCAGCACTCGCCTCATCCAGCGATGCGATCCAATCCTCGACCTCCTCGGCCGAGAGGCCGGCCCACTCGCGCAAGGGGTCTCCAGTAAGAACTAGACCGGAGTCCAAGGCGCTGAGGAAGGTGTCGTGCGAATTGATCATCTTGGTGGCGGTCTGCTCGAACGCGTAGGAGGACGACTCGAACCGCTTGAGGAGATTCGAGCGGATCAGCCCGGCGTTCTGCGCCTGGTACTGCTCGGTCTCCCCATACAGGCGGAAGCGGGAGGGAACATAGCGGGCCATGGTGAGGACTTCGCCGGGCTCCTCGAGGATGACGCCGACCGCCAGCGAATCATCCGGGGTCTCCTCCATGATCTCCGCACCGAGCGCGACAGCCAGGTCGTGGAATACCCCGGGAAGAACCTTGTCGAGGTTGTAGTCCACCCTCACCACCCGGCACGTGGGGAACCGGATCTCCTGCACCTTGCCACCGACCAGGATCCTGTCCCCGACATAATGGTTCTTGACGAACCGCCGGGTACGCCGTACGGCTATCTCGTCCAGCACATCGAACAGGTGTTCCGGAGACAGGTCATCGGGGTTCATCTCCATGGCGCGCTGGAAGTAGGCGCGCAGGCTGGGGATGCCCACGTCGCTGAACGCGGCATCGTTCGGCGTGAAGTATGCGATGAGGCTGTAGAGGTCTTCCAGACTGTTGTTTACCGGTGTCGCGGTCAGAAGCACCAGGTCTTTAGGCACCGGGCCGGCGAGCACCTGCCGAAGGGCGTCAGCACGCAGAGTCTTGCTGTTACGCAACGCGTGGGCCTCATCCACTATCACTATGGCGTACTCGTCGAGAGCCTGCAGGTGAGCAGTTCGGGTCCCAGCGTCCTCGATACCGGAGACCAACTGCTCATACGACAGCACATCGGCGCGCAGGTTCTTCTCCCGCAAGAAGGGCTCCCATGTGGAGTCCCTCAGCGTCGCCGGAGCGATGATCAGTACCTTCTGGCGGCGGTCGAATACGGCCTCGTGGATGAGCTCGCCAGCTACGT
Source organism: Streptomyces sp. M2CJ-2 (assembly GCF_016757295.1). Taxonomy (NCBI): domain Bacteria; kingdom Bacillati; phylum Actinomycetota; class Actinomycetes; order Kitasatosporales; family Streptomycetaceae; genus Streptomyces; species Streptomyces sp. M2CJ-2. The sequence continues at coordinate 120,312 of NZ_JAESIF010000010.1, forward strand.
ATGTCTTGCCGAGACCGACCTCATCAGCGATCAGGACGCCCTTGCGCCGGGCCAGGATGCGCCGGGCGCGCCATACGCCGTCCGCCTGGAATGCGGTCAGCCCGAGCCGAGATCTGACCTTATCCTCCTCCCCCAAGTCCGCTCCGTACAGCTCGAACAGCATCCGCAGGAACACGTCCCACGGCTGATGCGGGAACCAGCGTGCCTCATACAACGCGGCCAGGTCGTAAGGGGCAGCGGCGTCCCAGTGCTCGTTGAACCAGTCGATAACCTGCCGAACCGTGCCCGGCTGGTACTGGCCGAGGTTGAGCTCTTTATTCTTGGCCAGCCCGGCATAGGTGAAGTTCGAGGACCCGGCGATCACCCCAGTGGCGTCGGTCTCCACGATGAAAGCCTTGCCGTGTAGGAACTCAGTCTCGTACCTGCGCACCTGAACGTCCGGGTTGCTGCGTAGCCACGCCACCAGGCGGCGGGCCTGTGCATCAGCCTCGCGGGTGAACCCCAGATGGTCCCGGTCTTCCTCCATCGACCTGCGGTGACCTTCCAGCGCCTGGACGACGTCCGCCGAGGGACCGCGGCGCCGTCGGCGGGGCGTCCGGCCAAGTGCGCGCACGCGGGCCCGGTCGCCGTCCGGTGACGGCTCGGCACCGAGCAGCAGCCGCACACCCCCGGCCTTCTCCAGCTCATCAGCAAGCAGACCGAACCCGCCAGGATTGAAATAGGCCGTCGCAATCGCCAGCCTCGGGGGGTTCCTCAGCCGTGTACGCAGCCCCGCGAGCAGAGTGTTGATCGCATCCGCGACCCGCTCACCGTTATTGCGGTTGGTAGCGAACTCAGGCCGGTAGCCAGAACTGTTCTCGCTCACGATTCCACCCGTGCCTTCCACAGGTCGTAGTGGGTCAACACTGCGGACAGGCGCTCGCGGGAGTCCCAGGTGCGGTGGAAGGTGGCGAAGATGTGGGAAACATCATCGCGGTCGAGACCGAACAGCAGGGCGACGACGGCATCGAGTTCAGCTATCAGATCGTTTTTGGTTGCCTCGTCGGTGGCAGACCCCACCGGCACGCCGACTTTGGCAGCCCAGTCGGTGTAGCGGCCGTCCACGGCAGCCAGTTGCCCAGCAATCTGTATGACATGCTCCCGCAGCACGGAACCGGGTTCGGGCCGGGGGATCGGAAGGCCGTTGAGGATGTGGAAGTTCAGATGATTCTCGACCACGGTGCGGGCGAGCCAGTCCAAGGGGATGCTGGACAGAACACCAAGCAGGTATGCCTCATCCTGCTCGTTCCCTCGGGGGAAGAGCAGGTAGGGTGCCGAGTTCGTGGCGACCACGTTCGCTGGAACGAGCGCGACCCGCACTGTACGGCTGTCGTTAGAGCGGGTGATATCGCGCAGCATGATCCGTGGATGCAGACAGGGCAACGTGCTGGCATCCCGGATGACTGCAGGAGCGAACTCCGCGAAGGCGGACGTGGATTTGCGTGCCTGACGCGTTCTGCGGGACCGCAGTTCTGTGGTGACGTGGGCAGGGTCGGCCCAGCCGTAATAGGTCCCAGTGTCCGGGTTCCACAGGTCGAAAGAAGCGCCCTTATACACGGGCCACCCGGACGGGCCGTCAAGGTCTACTGAGAAATGCCCCTTTTTCTTGTCGCTCGTCGCATGGAACTCGGTGGCAGGGCGGGCACGCCACGTCCCGCTCGTGGTGTCCAAGCGCGGCTGTTGGCGCATCTTGGCGAAAATGCCGAGCGCTACGGAATCAGGGATGGCAGGGAAAGCGGCCCCCTCCGACCAGGACAGAAAGCTGTCGGTGGCGACCTCCACTCCGCTTTCTCCGGCATGGGCGCGATATTCCCTCAGCGACACAAACGGGCCTCGCATCCGCAGACGCCCGGCGTAGCCGGCGCCCTTCCGGATGCCGATTAGTCCGACCGTGTACCGCGGATCTATTTCATCGAAGACCCATTCCGCCGAGTTGCGCAGCAGGGTCACATCGCTGAAGGTGCCCTCAGTCAAGATCTTCTCGCGCCACTCGGCACTTCCAGCCGCGCTCAGAGCGCTGCGGGGGAGGACGACGCCGGCAGCTCCGTCCGAGCGCAGGGTCTGCCAAATCCGCCAGGTGAACGCCTTATAGAGGTCCGGGTCCCCTTTCCCAATGCCAGGAAATGGCCCGTGCAGCAGCGCCTGGCGCAACAGGGCCGAGGAGCTGACCTCGGCCTCATATTCAGCGACCAGATCCGGCCGGTCACGCTCGAACCCGGCAATCTTCTCGTTTTGTGCCTTCGCAGGAAGACTTTTCAAGCCTGGGAACCGTAGTGCCCAGAATCCAAGCTGCTCAACGGTAACTTCCTCCCACGGGGGGTTCCCTAGCAGGACGTCGAAACCCGGACGATCACGAAGGAACACTTCGGGAAAGAGGATCGGGAAGTGGGCGGCCTTAAGGTGGCGCATCCCCTCCTTCACGCCGTCCTCCCAGACCGCGCTGACTGCTTCCTGCGGAGTGGGCATTCGGTCGATGAGTCCGAGCCGAGTAGCAACAGCTGCATCGAACAAGGGCGTGGCGTCTGCCGCGGCTTTCAGCGCCTCGGCATGTGCCTTCTTCGCCTCCTTCACTTCCTGCCTAGTGGCCTCACTGGTTCGGGCGACACGCCGCAACAGGTCACGGGCAGGAGCAAGCTGCTCAGTGATCTGCTCCTCGAAGAGACTGATGGTTCCACCGCCGCTTTGCGGATCGAACACATCGATGACCTCCTCGATGGTGGCCATGCCGGTCAGACTGTTTCCGACGACGAGACCGTGATCGAGGGTGCTCATCGGAAGGCCGGGAACGAAGGTGTGGATCCAGATGGCCAGGCGCGCGAGTTCAACGGCCATAAGATTGAGGTCAAGGCCGTAGATGCAGCGGCGGGCGATCTGCCGCCGCAGGAGCGCGGACGGCTCAATCTCGATGTCCGGGGCGCTCGTGCCCAGTGCGGCCCTGGCCGCATCCGCGAGGCGGTACAGCTCGTCGTTGACGTCTGGGATCGGATGAGCGGTGAGGAAGGCGGAGAACTTGTTCTCGATCCGGTCAATTGCAGCGACCAGGAAATGTCCCGAACCCATGGCGAGATCAGCGACACGGAAGTCGAAAAACGTCTCTGCCGCCTTCGCCTCATCCCCAGCGTCCAGCAGGGCCTTGACCCTAGCCAGGTGCTCGGTGAGTACGGGCGTCAAAGAGGTGTCGAGCAGGTGCTCGACCACGAAGGCTTTGGTGAAGTAGGAGCCGGTGGACTTGCGCGCTCCAGAGGCGTTGTGGAAGTAGACGTCGCTTGCGGCCACAACGACCTCATCGGTCGTCCTTGCCGGGATATACGCTTTTGTCTTCGGATCAACAGCGAGCGGGCCGGGAGCGATCGAAAGAGAGGACTCCAGTAGCCCCTCGTAGATGGTGCCGAACTCGCGCACAGACAGGGACCGGAAGTCCACGGGGCCGACCGTGCCATCCTCGCCGGTGTCGACAAGCAAGGCACGTAGTGCCGGCCCGATCTCATTGTTGGTCAGCCGCAGGTCCGCGATGGCTTGGCCGGCCGGGTGGGCATTGCCGGAGGCGAACAGACCGCCGTTGTAGGCTGGCACACCCCATTCGGTATTGCCGTCATCGACAGCCCGCCAGACGGTGAGAAGGTCGTCCCACCGATCGGTTGCGACAGCATCGAACTCCTGCTCTGGCTTCTCGGCGAACTCTCGCGCGAGTGTCTTGAGCGCTTTCGCGGTGTAGCGGGGATTGCGCAGGTAAGGCAGCAGGCCGCGGTCTTCGGCGTAAGCGGTGAATAGAAGCCGGAACAGGATAATCAGGGTGCGGTGGTATGCCTCGGCAAGCTCGGCCTCGCTGGCCGCTTTCATACGGCGGGCGACTGCGGTGGCCAGCTGCGGCACCACATCCTTGTACACGCGCTCCCTAAGGCGCCTCCCCAGTGCTGCGGCGTGGTCGGCGGAGGCTTCCAGGATCTGGGGAACGCTGCCGCCCTTGGTCAGCGCGTCGGCCGAGAACAGCAGGGACAGGTAGGCCGCATCAACCTCGGCCAGGAGCGCCATGTCGATCTCGACGAAGGTCTCGGCCTGGCCTTTGCGGCCGACACCGATATCAGGGTTGGCCGAGTAGAGGCGGATCTGGGTGTCACGGGTGATCACCAGCCACGGCAGCCCTTGCTCCTGCGCTATGGCCAGACCCAACGCTACGGGGGAGACTGCGCCGAGGCGGGCGGTCGGACGGTCGAACATCTCCATCTCGTCCAGCAGGACGCCCACGGCCCGCTGGTCGCCGCTGGCAGAGAGGATCACTGCGGTGGATCCGTGGGGAGTGGTGGAGTAGCCAAGCCCACGGATGAGTTCGACGCCGCGCCGTCGAAGGAGCGGCACCCCCTTTGTTTGCGCGGATGCCCAGTCAGTGCGGGTCGGGACGCCGTGACGCAGTTCATGCGAAGCGAACAGGCCGGAGTTCAACAGGCCAGCGACGAGCTGATCTTTGAGACCGGAGAGCAGGCGGTGCAACGTGCGTTCTGCGTTCGCCGAGTCGGGAGCCTCCAGGGCTGCGGTGCAGATGCGTTCGACCTGATCGAGGTTCAGGTCGTGTAGGACGGCCGGGTCGTCCTTGGTTCCGCAAACGGCTGTCTTCCAGGTGCCGTCTGTGGGGTAACAAACGACCAGGACAACGGGAGCGGCGCGACGGTTCCATCGCAGGGCCCACAGGCGGCGGACATCGTCGACGCGGGGCCTGATGGTTGCCGAGGCGATGGCGACTTCGAAAGCTTGGGGGCCTGCAGCGATAAGGACTCGTTCCGTGGCCAGTGATGCCGGTGCACTCTCCGGTCGGCTCCAGGATATTTCGTGGGCTTCTGCCTCGTTGAGGAAGTCCTCGATACCTGTCCGGCTCAACATGCCCCCTCTGACGCCACCTCAGAGCGACCCGCTGCAGCGCTTGTTCAACCTTAAGCTAGTACGAACAGCTGATCGTACTCGGCTCTCCGTGCCCTCAACAGGGGGGATGGGCTCTGCTCTTCCGCAGCCTCGTGGGGGCGGGCTGGGCTCTTTGCGGCTGAGGGTTTCGTGTTCGGTGCGGTGCGCATTGTCAGGCCTGTTCCTACAACTGATGCACTTGGAACCAGTACGGCCGGCGGAAGCTCGCAGTCATCCCGATCACCGGCCTCGGGTGGGGATTACGACAGAGTGGATCGGCCTGCCGTGGAGGTTCGCGCTCCCGCCGTACACCTCGTGGCATGGGTGGCGGGGCTGATGCACCCCCTCAGTAGCGCAGGCCCGCAGTTCGAGTGTGACGCCCCACCAACGGCCCGCGAGGGTGCTTGGACTTCACCTCGTCGCGGGTGGACGCACTGGCCGCTGCAGCGGCACCACCGCGCTACTCGCCGACGGGAGGACCCGCTCTAACGGACCTGCTGCCCCAGATGACATGGCCAGCAACCGCCCATAATTGGCTGACGGGCCGTGGACCATCTGTGGACTGGGGATCGTTCGAAGGGGTCACATGGAGCCGTAACCTGTGGGGATCCATGACACGGCAGCGCCCTCCGGAGCCGTGTGCGCAGGTTCGAATCCTGCCGGGGGCACCTTGCATGAGGTGCCCAAAGACCCCGTCACCAGCGGAAACGCTGAGGCCGGGGTCTTCGCGTATGTGCAGATGTGTGCCACCCGGAGCGGCCGTATGTCGAGGTCCGTGGACGAGGCGTGGACGGGATCTCGAAGCGTTGTCGCAGGTGAGTCGCGCTGTCTGCAGTCCACCAATCCGGTACGGCAGTCACCCGCCAGGCAAGATCCTGACGTGTCAGATGCGTGCGCTTGGATGAGCGGGTGACCGTTCATGACGTTGCTCGACACCTGCCCGAGATAGCAGTCCTCCGTGAGCACTGCCGCTCCATGGCCGTCCTGGATGCAGTCCTGAGCCCCGAGTGGGAGGACCGCTACCACTCCTTCGACGACCGCTGGTCCGAGACGGAGTCGATGGCCTCGATGTGGAACGGATCGGGCGACGAGTACTCGATCGTTTTCTCATCCGCCGGCGCCTACGTCCGGGGGTTCGATCACGAATCGCCTATGAGCCCTTATGCGGAGGACGGGCCATGGCCCGGAGTGCTCGACGAGGTTCCTGATGTCTTCCGGCCTTATGTCGAGGAGCCGGCGTTCTCGGACGAGGACGGGATGCCCCTCGTCACCACGTGTATGTGGCGGGAGACGGGTGACGACGGCTGGAAGGCAGGGACGATCGACTTTCCCGATGAGGCAACAGAAGATCCGGACGGTGCCGACCATCTCTTCCATCTGTTGGTGGATCGCTCACCGGAAGCGTTTCAGCGGTGGGCCGAGGACTACTACGAGGTCACAGTCGACCTGGAGGCCGTTCGTCACGTCTTCTCTTCGCGCCCTCTGACCGAAGAAGTGGTCCGTGCGTTGAACTCGGAGATCGTCCTGGCAGATCTCGTGGAGAACATTACGGAGATCGGCTATCCGATGAGCTGAGACATGAAGCAACGACGAGGCCCCTGGACGCAACGCCAGGGGCCTCGGAGGCAGGCAGCGGTGTCTACTCATACTCGCGGAGCAAGTCCTCGATACGCCGGTTGGCGACGTCCTGCCGTCCGCCGATGCACTTGACGTAGCGGCTCAGCAGGATCTCCACGCCGCTGCCTGCACGTTCGGCGACCTCCGTCGGGCTCACCCCGGAGTCGAGCCACCGGGAGACGCCCGCGCGCCGGAGGTCGTACGGCCGGAACGCGAGGACCGAGGCCACCTGATCGGGGACGAGCGCCAGTCCCCGAGCCTGCTTCCAGGTGCGGGAGTACGAGGACGCAGCGATCACGTCGCCCCGCTCGCTGGAGAACGGCAGACCGCCCTCCGCCCGTCGTGCCGGGGTCCTTCAGATGCTCGCGGAGCAGCCGTACCAGTGGAGGTGGGACGGGCCCGACGTGTGTACCTCGCCCTCGGCTCGCTGCTTCAGCCCTCGCCGGTCATGCGCCCCGCCGGAGCCCGTCCGTCCGTCCACACCTCCCCCGCGGCGGGCCGGATCTCCGTCAGCTCCATACGACCGCAGCGTCCGTCGCAGCACCTCCGGAGCGGACCGCCCCGTCCCGAGTCGACCAGGGAAAGCAGCTCCGCCGACCTTGTCGGGCGAGTCTCACCGTTCGCATCGCGGATGTCATGACTTCGTGCACCCCTTGCGCATCGTGACTGCGAGTCAGATCACCCTTACGCATCGTTACCTTGCCGCATGTCGAGGGGAGACCTACATCACAGTGGCCCGACACGAAAGCCCACCGATCGCTGCGCAGGCTTCCTGGCAAGAGCAGCACTCGAAGGGCGGGCACCCAGGAGGTACTGCTATGAGTGTGACCTCGGTGAAACCACTTTCGATCCCCCGCCTGCGAGACTGGGCTGTCGTCCTCGTCATCGTGGTCGTCTACGTCCCCGTCGCACAGATCCAAGACGTCCTGACCAACTTGACCGCGCTGTCAGCAGTCCTGGTCTGTGGCTCCGCGGTGAGCGCCGTATCAGTCCGACGGCCGCAGACGACCGCGTGACCGTCGGCCAGACCTGACGAGACCCTCTCCCGGCCTCCCCTCCCCGGGAAGCCGGGAGAGCCACCCGCGCCCCCGACGTGCTCGATCGAGCGGGAAACCACGGGGGACACCGGGCAGTCACAGTAGCCGGACACGAGAACGGCACCGATCAAACACCCGTGCCAGGAGGCCATGGACGAGACCTCGTGGTGTCGGCCCGGTCATTGATCACAGGAAACCCCAGCCAGCCATTCCGGGGTGTAGCACTCAGCGAACGACCACTTCCGGTCCGAGTAGCGGTCCTCCGTGCTGTCGGTGTACACCTCAAGCCTGCCTTGCGGTGTCAAGCGGTAGTACTCGCGGATCGGGTCACCCTCCACAGTGGGATGAGTCACCTTCAGTTCTGCGCTCTCACCACTCTTCAGGGCTCGCCGGAGACAGACGATTTCCCGCACCGCCTGCTTCTGCATCTCCTCACCCTGAGCCAAGTTCACTTCGCCGCAACTTGAAAACTCAGCTCTGGACTCCCAGCGGTCCTTGACCGGATCGTCCAGCGTGCCGCAACCTGCCGCCAGCAAGGACGTGGCCGCTACCGCGATGAGCCGCACGCGGACCGAAACAGCCGCCGCGCAGCGGCGACAGGTCCTACTCCGACCTGTCGTCCGCGCCAGGTCCGCCGGCCCCACCCGTCGCAACTGGTCCGGCACATCCTCATCGACGTACGTGCACAGACCCGTTTTCGCTCCCAAAGCCCCTCCTCGAACCCAGTACTTGAGCGTGGCCGCACCACACCCGCCGACTTGAGCGGTACTCACCCGGCTCTCACGGCAAGGCCGTTACCGATCGCTACACAGAACCGGACCGGTGCTGGGAATCGTATGGATCGCGGATCGTGTGGCGGCGGTGGGCGGCGTCGAGGACGTCCTGGGGGAAGCGGTCGCCGGCCGCACAGTGTCGGCCCTTGGTCCGACCGACCGCGGTGTGGATGCCTGCCTTGACCAGGGCCTGCATGTCACGGGTGGCCTGCTGGGAGGAGAACGACCAGCGGCCCTGGCGCTCGGGGTCGAAAGCCCGGATGTCCTTGAGCTGTACGGACTGGTCGCCGTAGCGCACGGTCGTCTTCGAAGTGTGCCGGTAGGCGTCCCGGCGCTCCTGGAGGGCCCCGTTGTACAGCGAGCAGCGATCAGCGTCTTGCAGCATCTCGCCCGGCGCGACCGTCTGACGGGCCGTGGGCCGCAGGAGGAACCTGTACGCGCGGATCACGAGCCGTCCCCCTCCCGCCGGCTTGGGTCCTCGGTTCGACCCCGGGGTGCGTCAAGGGGGCCATTAGGCGGAAATCGGGGCGTTCTCCGTGATGTCGCGCGACGTGTCGGGCATCTCTCGGCTATCAACCCCTGCCTGCGGCGCCGCACGACACTTCCTCGTGGCCGGGCGTTCGCGACACGCGTCCCCGAAGGAAATGGCATGCTCACGCGTAGATCCCTCATCCGGTCCGCCCAGGTGCTTTGCATCAGCAGCGCCGCCCTGCTCACCCCCATAACCCTGGCTCCTCCTGCCTCGGCCGCGACGCTGCCCGTGACGTGCAGCGAGACCGCCCTGCGGAACGCCATCACCACCGCCAACGGCACCCCCGCCAGCGACACTCTCAACCTGGCGCCTGGCTGCACGTATCGGCTGACCACCGAACTGCCCGCCATCACCTCGCCGATCGTCATCAACGGCAACGGCGACACCATCACCCGGCTGTCGGGGACGTTCCGCATCCTCACCGTGAAGGGCGGCGCTCTGACCCTCCGGGCGGCCATCCTCAGCAAGGGTGACGCCACGGGCAGCCCGGTCGAGAACGGAGCCGGCGGCGCCATCGTCGTCACCGGCAACGGCAGCCTCAACCTCAGCTCCAGCGTGATTCGGGACAACAGCGCCAACTTCGGCGGTGGCATCAGTGTGTTCAGTGGCTCCCAGGCCCAGATCAACGCGAGTGTCTTCACGGAAAACAAAGCGACTCAGAACGGCGGGGGCATCGTCAGCGACGGCACGACGACCGTCAATACCTCACAGATCAGCAGGAACACGGCAGGCAACGTCGGCGGTGGCATCGCCAGCATCGGAACTCTGACGGTCAACGCCAGCAACCTCGTGAACAACACCGCGCCGAACGGCGGCGGTGGCATCGCCAACGGAGTGCCCGCCGCCAGCGGCGGCACCTCCACCGTGACCACCAGTAACATCAGCAACAACTCGGCCGGCGGTGCGAACCCGGGCGGCATCTACAACAACGGCGGCACGGTGACCCTGCGCGTCAGCCTGGTTGCCGCCAACACTCCGGGCAACTGCCTCAACAGCCCGAGCCCGGTCCCCGGCTGCGTCGGCTGATCCCCGCGCCCTTTCACCGGCTGTCGCGCGGCTCAGTGCACCGCGCGAGCCTCCATGAGTTCACGACTCTCATGCCGTTGGGTGCCCGAACTGCACGTCACATCGCGGCGCAGGCACCCGCCTGGGCCTCCCTCCGCGAGGAACCGTGGCGACTGTGCCTCCCGCCCAGCGGTGAAGGGGAGGGCCGGACTGTCCGGCCCTCCCCCCTGTGTGTGCCGGGAGTTACTCGGTGACCTCGTGGTCGTGGCCCTCGTGCAGACCGCCGCCGCTGCCCGCCGAACCCTTGGTGTTCCGCGGCGCCACCGGCTTGCTCAGCAGGCTGGTGTCCCAGGCGTACTGGCCCGCCGCGTTGGCGATGACGTCGATGTTGACGTCGAACGCCTTCATGCTGATGTTCTTCAGGTCGTCGCAGGCGGCGTGGTAGCAGGCGTCGTACGCGACACCGACCTGGCCGCCGTACGCCTTCGCCTGCTCGGCCGTCTTGATGCCCTCGGCGCCGGTGAAGGTGCCGCCCGAGGGGATGCCCACCTCGATGAACGGCCCGTAGTCCGACCGGCCGGTGAAGTCGGTGCCCTCGTGCGGGACGCGCCGGCTGTCCAGGTAGTCGGTGATCTGCCGCTCCAGCTGCGCCGAGCCCTCCGGGCCGGGGCCGGCGCCGATCTGGTCGGAGTCGTCGCCGTCGTAGACGAACTGGGCGTAGTTCGGCGAGGCGATCATGTCGAAGTTCAGATACAGCTTGACCTTCGCACGGTCCGCCGCCGAGAGGCTGTCGACGTACGCCTCCGAGCCCAGCAGGCCGAACTCCTCAGCCGACCACCAGGCGAAGCGCACCTTGTTCTTGGTCTTCTCGTGGGCGAGGTTCAGGGCCACCTCGAGGATGCCGGCGGAGCCGGAGCCGTTGTCGTTGATGCCCGGGCCGTCCGCCACCGAGTCCAGATGGGCGCCGAACATCACCACGTTGTCGGCGGCGCCGCCCTTGGTCTCGGCGATCACGTTGTAGGTGCGCCGGGTCTCCGAGAAGGTGCGGATCTCCAGGTTGACGGTCACCGCGCCGGCGGCGGCCTTGGCCGCGAGCGCCTCGCCGTCCGCCTGCGTGACGCCGCCTGTCGGGATCTTGGCGACGGACGGGTCTCCCAGGGTGCCGCTGAGCGCGCCCTCGGTGTTGTTGTAGACGATCGCGCCGACCGCGCCCGCACCGGCGGCGGCCTCCTGCTTCTCCGCGAAGGTGCAGCCGCCGCGCTTGATCAGCGCGATCTTGCCGGTGAACGTGTCGGAGGCGTAGTCCCCCGGCTCGCAGCCGGTGGTGCCGTCGACCGGCACCACCGCGACCGGGGCGGTGATGCCGCCGACCGGACTGCTGGCGGAGTACGTCATGGCGGTCACCGGGACGTCCTGCTGCTGCGGCGACACCACCCGCAGGGACTGCGCCAGCGTCTCGGTGAACGGGAAGTCGAACGCGTTCCGGGTCACCGAGTACCCGGCCTTCCGCAGCAGGCCTTCGACGTACTCGGCCGACTTCCGGTGCCCCTCCGACCCGGCCACCCGGGTGTTCCCGTTCTTGTCGGCGATCCGCTGGAACTGTCTCAGATGCTCGTGGGCATCCTTGGCGTCGCTCTTCTTGACGAGCTTCTTCGCGAGCTTGGCAGCCTCCTTGGCAGGGTCGCTGTGGGCGGAGGCGGTGCCCGATCCGATCAGCAGCAGCGGCGTTATGAGCCCTGCGACGGATACGGCGACTACCGTGGTGCGGCGGTTCCGAGCGTTCAAAGCGCTTCCTTCCGGCGGTTCATGAGGAATGGGCCTAAAACCGAAAACAGGCCGAACGAGGTGCGGCGGTACTCCGGGCAGGCAGGGATGGCTGGATCGCTCCGCCCCTGCCACCGGCAAGGAGAAAGGTATCTGCTCGCTAAACGCTTGGTAATGGGTCGACGGGAATCTTCGGCGTCGCCGTCACCCGTGTGCACCGATCGGTCTTCGGCCCAATGGAGTTGACCGGAAGCCACCGGCGCAGGCCGGTGCCGCGTCAGGCGGCGTTCGCCCCGTGGCGGTGTGTCACCCGGTTGCCGTGCCCTGCAAAGAGGTCTGTCAGGTTGCCCCGGCGGCCGTGAGCACCTCGTCCGCCAGCGGTTCGTCGAGGGCCGCGTGGACCAGGCCGTCCGCCAACCGGGGCATCTCGCGGGCGGGAACGAGGCTGCTCAGCCTGCCGGGTGAGGCCGGCAGTCCGAGCCGCCGGGCGCCGTCCAGGGCCTTGCGGTCGAGGTACGGCGCGTACTCCGGCCACACGCCCTGTACATCACGCAGGAAGATGTCGGCCCCGGTGGGCCCGATCCCGGGTATGTCCATCAGGGCCTTCTTCGGGTCGGGCTCCTCGCGCAGTCGGCGCAGATCACCGCCGTGGCGCTCCAGCAGCAGTTCGGCCCCCTTGCCCAGCGTCGTGGCGGTCCGCTCGTCGTATCGCCGGTAGCCGCCCTCGCCGAGTGCGTCGACGCGCTGCTGCCAGGACGCGTCCGCCATCGCCCGCGGGGTGCGCAGGCCGGCGTCGAACAGCGCCCTGGCCGCTGCCACCGCGGTGCCGGACCTGATGGGGGCGCTGAGGAGAATCGCGAGCACGAGCGTCTGGTACAGCGGCGCCGGGGTGTTGCGCAGCCGGATGCCCGCCTGCGCCGCGTAGGTGCGCCGCTGCCGGTCGAGCAGTGCGCGCGCCACTGCCTCGTCCGTCGCACCGGTCCTCTTCTTACCGGCCTTCCCCGTGGTTTTCCCAGTCATCGTCTGGTCACCCGTTCGACGGTTCAGTGGTGGGTCGGTTCACCGGCCTTCCCCGTGGGAGGCATCACCCACCCCGTTCGAGTGCCCCTCCTCGTGCGATGGGTTCCGGCCGGGCCGCGGGTCTGTTCCGGTGAGCGTCAGGAGAAGGCCCGCACCCGCGAGGGCCACGCCCGCGCTGCCCCGGGCCCGACGACGGTTCTCACCTCGGACCCCGGGGAGCCCGTCGCCCGTGCGGCTCTCGCATCACCGTCACCCCGGTCTGACGCCGACATCCCGAAGGGATCGCACGGCTTCGCGGATCGTTCGGTGGCGTGTCACCTGCTGGAAGAGGACGCTGGATGCAGGGGCGACGTGATGGGGAGACCTCATGGCTCGGACCAGTACAAGCCGCAAGGCGCACACGCCGTTCTTTTCCCGCCCCGGCGTCCGCCGCCTCGCACCGTTCGTTCTGATCACTGCGATCGCTCTGATCTTCATCTTCGAGAACCGCTCGTATGTCGAGATCCGGCTTCTCATTCCGATGGTGACCATGCCGCTGTGGGGTGCCCTCCTGATCGCCTGGGGCCTCGGCATGCTCGCCTGCCTCTTCACCGTGCGTCGACGCTCGCACCGGCGCCCATGACGGACGGGGGTGGGTTCCGGCGACGGCACCGCGTCCCTCCCGAACGGTTTACCGCCGCCGGTACGGGCTACGCGGGCGGTGCGACGCACCGCCGACGCAGGACCCGGAGGTTCCCATGACCACGCGGATACGTGACGTGATGTCGCCCGGCACGGCCGCCGTCGAGCCCATGACCACGGTGGCGCGAGCCGCCCGGCTGATGCGTGAGCAGGACATCGGCGACGTCCTGGTGACGTACGACTGTGACCTGTTCGGCATGCTCACCGACCGGGACATCGTGGTCCGGGCCCTCGCCGAGGGCCTCGACCCCGCGGCCACGTCCGTCGGCTCGGTGTGCACCCGCCCGCCGGTGGTGACCCTGGCGCCGGACGACACCACCGATCACGCGATCGAGCTGATGCGGCGGTACGCCGTGCGCCGCCTGCCGGTGGTGGAGCACGGTGGCTGCCCGGTCGGCATCGTCAGTCTCGGTGACCTCGCCGCCGCCGACGACCCGCACTCGGCCCTGGCGGACGTCAGCAGGGCCTCCCCCAACCGTTGACGGAGGCACATCGTGCGCGACGAAGACCCCGCCGTGACCACTCGGGAGGCGCCGAGGACGCGCTCCGGGGCGATCGGCCGGCGTCGGCCGCGGACGGGCACCGAACCGGTCACCGCCCGCAGTCCGCTCCGGCTGCGGCTGCTGCTGGCGGGTGCCTTCCTGCCGCTCTTCACGGCGGCGGCCGTGTTCTTCGGCCTCTGGGCGGCGGAATCCGGGCCCGGCGACGGCCCCGGCCGCGGCGAGCTGGTCGTGATCACGGTCGCCTGCGGTGCACTCGCCCTGTCGGCGGCGGTCGATCTGTGGGTCGTGATCCGTCGGTTGCGGCGCGAGCGGGAAGCCGACGCCTCAAGGTAGCGAGCTGACCGGGCAGCCGGGCAGCCAGGAAAGAGTGAGGCCGATGATCTCCCGAGTGTGCACGGTGCCCGTCGGCGACATCGAGCTGACGGGCGACCTCGACGTGCCGACGCCCGCACGGGCGGTCGTGCTGTTCGCGCACGGCAGCGGCAGCTCCCGGCACAGCCCGCGCAACCGTGCGGTCGCCGCCGAACTGCGCACCGCGGGGCTCGGCACCCTGCTGATCGACCTGCTCACCGAGGAAGAGGAGCGGCGCGACACGGTGACCGGCGAGCATCGCTTCGACATCGCCCTGCTGGCCCGCCGTCTGGTGGCCGCGATCGACTGGCTCGAGGTCCGGTCCGAGACCCGGGGCCTTCCCCTCGCCCTGTTCGGCGCCAGCACCGGTGCGGGCGCGGCCCTGGTCGCCGCCGCCGAGCGGCCCGCCCGGGTGCTGACCGTGGTGTCGCGCGGCGGACGGCCGGACCTGGCGGGCGATGCCCTGGAGGCCGTACGGATGCCGGTCCTGCTGATCGTCGGCGGACGGGACGACCAGGTGATACGGCTCAACCAGGAGGCGGCCCGCAGGCTGAGCGGTCCGCACACCCTGCGGGTCGTGCCGGGCGCCACCCACCTGTTCGAGGAGCCCGGCGCGCTGGAACAGGTCGCCGAGGCCGCCCGCCGGTGGTGCGACGAACAGCTGCGGGACGCGGCCGGCTGAGCGGCCCCGGACAACCGTTCACCTCGGAGCCGAAGCCGGAGCCGGGCCCGGTCGTCGGCTCCGAAGCCGACGTCGCGCAGGGCGCGTGCGGCACGTCCGATCACCTCCCTGATGTTCATGTATATAAATAGCGTTCACTGTCTTGATGCACGGAGTGTCTGTGCGTAGAGTCCGTTCACCTCGCCCGTACGGACTGGACGGAGCCACCCGTGTCGAAGCAACTCCGTAAGCCAAGAGGAGGGCGGCGGTTCGGCGCCGTCGCCGCCGTTCTTGCCGTAGCCGCTGCCACCGCCACCGGGTGCTCCTCAGGCGGGTCAGGTCAACAACAGGACGAGTCACAGCCGTTGGAGGTCTGGATCCGGCAGGACGCCGGCAGTCCCTCCGCGGAATCGGCCGAGGCCCTCACCAAGGCGTTCACCCAGGAGACCGGCGTCAAGGCGAAACTGGTCGCCGTCGGCGTGACGGACTTCGAGACCAAGCTTCAGCAGCGCACCGCGCAGAAGGACCTGCCGGACATCGTCATCAACGACACCGGCCAGTTGGGGAACCTGGTGACCCAGGGGCTGGTCCGTGAGGTCGACCGCGGGAGCGTGGCCGGCGGCGCCGATCTCGCCGACCGGGCCTGGGAGGCGGCGCAGGGCCACGACGGCAAGTACTACGGCGTGCCCTTCAACTCACAGGCCTTCGCGCTGCTGATACGCAAGGACTGGCGGGAGAAGGTGGGTGCGGACGTACCCGAGTCGTGGGACGAACTCACCGAACTGGCCGTGAAGTTCACCAAGGAGGACCCGGACGGCAACGGCAAGGACGACACCGCCGGCATGGTGATACCGGGGACCACCACCCGCGGCTATCTGACCTGGTGGTTCTCCACCATGCTGTGGTCGGAGGGCGGCGACTTCGTCAAGGAGCAGGGCGACGGCTACACCCCCGCGATCGACGAGCCCGCGTCGGTCAAGGCCGTCGAGAAGCTGCAGGCGATGTTCTGCGACTCCAAGGTCGCCCAGCCCGGCGCCAGTACCGCCGACTCCTCCACCACGCACACCGTCTTCGAAAGCGGCAAGGGCGGCATCTACCTGACCGGCCCCTACATGCTGCCGCGCTTCGACGGGTCGCTGGGCAAGGACAAGTACGAGGTCGTCGCGCCCCCGCCGGGCGCCGGCGGTGAGACCGTCCTGGCGGAGGGCGAGAACGTCTACCTGATGGCCGGCTCGGCCAACGAGAAGGGCCAGCAGAAGTTCGCCGAGTTCGCCGCCTCCCCGGCGGGCCAGAAGATCGGTCTCGGGGTCGACAACGGCGGCATCATCGTCCGGCTGCCCGTCAACACCGAGGTGGACGGGGCCGCCGAACGGAAGGACCCGCGCTGGGAGACCTTCCAGCAGGTCTACAACGAGTCCGGCCGCAACGCGCCGGCCCTGCCCAACTGGTCCACCATCCGGCAGATCTCCGCCGAGGGCCTCAACGGCGTCGTCTCCGACTGCGCGCGCGATGTGACCAAGGCGATGGGCGACCTGGCCGGCGAGTTCGCCGCGGAGCTCGAGAAGCAGGGGGCCAAGGGCTGATGACGGTGACCGAGGCACGGACGTCACCGGGGCCCGGCACCCGGCGCCCGCTCCGTGCGGGGCTGCCGGTGAGGGCGCGGTTGCGTCGGGCCGCGACGCCATGGCTCTTCCTGGCCCCGGCCCTGCTGCTCTTCCTGTACTTCAAGTTCATCCCCATGGCCCAGGCCGTGCGGATGAGCTTCGAGGAAGTCCGGCCGTTCCTCGGCAACACCTACGTCGGCGGCGCGAACTACTCCGAGATCGCGGGCAGCGCCGACTTCGGGGCCGCGGTGTGGCACACGGTGGTGCTGGCCGTGGCCACGACCGCCGGCTCGATCGTGCTCGGGCTGGTGCTGGCCCTGCTGCTGGAGGGGCAGACCCGGTCCCTGTGGTTCGTCCGGTCGGCGATCTTCCTGCCGGTGGTCACGGCCATGGCGGTGGTGGCCGAGGTGTGGCGGGTCATGTACTACCCGGGCCAGGGCGGTGCGCTGAACTCGGTGCTCTCCGTCTTCGGCCTGGGACCCAGCGAGTTCCTCAACTCGCCGGACAGTTCACTGGCGTCCATCGTCTTCGTGGGCATCTGGCGGGGCGCCCCGTACGACATGATGATCTTCCTGGCGGGGCTGGCGGGCGTGGACCGGGTGCTGTACGAGGCGTCGGCGGTCGACGGCGCCTCGCGCTTCCGCCGGATCCGGCACGTCACCCTGCCCGGGCTGCGGCCGGTGTTCGCAATTCTGCTGACCTTGGCCGCGATCCGGGGTCTGCGGATCTTCACCGAGGTGTTCCTGCTCACCAACGGCGGGCCCGACGGCTCGACGGAGGTACTGCTGACACTCACGTACAAGCTCGGTCTTGAACGCAACGAGCTGGGGGTCGCGGCGGCCGGAACCGTCCTGCTGTTCCTGGTGCTGCTGGTGCTGACCGTCGCGTCGCGACTGCGCAGGAGGGAGACCCGATGAGGAACGACACCGCGCTGGGTCTGCAGGAGGCGCGCGGGCCGTGGGCCCGGATGCTGCGGTTCGTCCTGTACACCGTCCTCTTCGGGATCTTCGCGGGACCGCTGCTGGCGCTGATGGTCGGCGCCTTCACCCCGACCGTGGACCCGACGCAGTTCACCCTGCTCCCCGACCGGCTGTCGCTGGACAACCTGGAACGGGCGATCGACCGGAACGTCCTGGACCATCTCCTCAACTCGTTCATCGTGGTGGGCGGCGGGCTGGCCCTGCAGGTCCTGGTCAGCGTCTTCGCCGGCTACGCCCTGGCCCGTAAGCGCTTCCGCGGTTCGGCGGCGGTGCTGGTGTTCATCCTGGCGACGATGATGCTGCCGGAGGAGGTGCTGGCCGTACCGCTGTCGGTGCTGCTGGCGGATCTGCCGGTGCTGCACATCAGTCTGGTCGGCTCGCTGGTCGGCATGATCGTGCCGGTGGCGGCGTGGGGCTTCTCGATCCTGGTGATGACCGAGTTCATGAAGGAGATCCCCAAGGAGCTGGAGGAGTCGGCGAAGCTGGACGGCGCGGGCGAGTTCCGCGTCTTCTGGCAGGTCGTACTGCCGCTCTGCCGCCCCGCTCTGGGTGTGATCGGCATCTTCGGGTTCACGATGATCTGGGACCAGTACATGCTGCCGCTGCTGGTCGCCACCGACCCGGCCCAGTACACCCTGCCGCTGGCGCTGCGCTCCCTGCGCTCGGACGACCAGGTGGGCATCGGGGTGCTGCTGGTGGGCGCGTTCCTGGCGATGCTGCCGTCGGTGCTCGCCTTCCTGGCGCTGCAGCGCTCGTTCATCCGGGGGCTGACGTCAGGGGCGGTCAAGGGATAGGGACAGGTATAGGGACAGGGACACAGACGGGGGCGGACACGGGGAGCCGACCTGCTCCGGACTCCGGCACGTGGCGGGCGGGCCGTCCGGACGGCGGCCGTTCAGCCGACGCGAGCCGCCGTCCGGGTCGGTGGAGCCGGTGCATCCGGTTCCGGGACGGGCGTGGACGTGATCTCGATGAGTTCGCCCTGCCGGACGCGGGCGTAGAACCACCGCGCGTCCTTGACGCTCAGGCCCAGCCAGCCGGTCTTCGCGCCGAGGGCACCCAGGGGCTCGGTGCCGCCGGCCAGGGCGCCCGCGTAGACGGGCAGCCGGTTGCCGGCACGCAGCTCCACCACGTACGGAACCTTGGTGCCACGGCGGTTCTCGGCCCTCGGGTCGCCCGGCAGCGTCATGGCCTTGTGCTTGGCGCGCACGGTCAGCCGGTGGCCGGGAGGCAGCGCGGCGACGGCGTGCGAGTCGACACGCATGACGTGGCCGCCGATCGTGAGCGTGCGACGGCCCAGGTCGAGGAAGCCGTCCGTGGCGGCGGCCGAGCGGGTGGGCGCCCCGTCGGGTGCCGACGTGCCGGCGGTCGTCGGGGTGCCGGAGGCCCGGGCGCCGGACGAGGCGGCCGGGATGTGACGGTTCCGGCCGGGCTTCTCGGCGTGCACGGTGAGTCCGATCGTCGTCAGCACGCATGCCGCCGCGGTCACCATGCCGAACGCGACCGTGGTCCGGCGGCGGCGGCCGCGGCGCCGCGCCCGGGCGCGCACCTCGGCCGCCGGGACGAGCGGCGGCGCCTCGTGGTCCGCCGCCAACTCGCGCAACGCGATGGAGAGTTCATCCGACACGGCCGCCCTCCCTCCAGGCCGGCTCCTCGGCCTCGTCCACCGCCAGTTCCTTGGCCAGTGCCGCCCGCCCCCGGAACAGCCGGGCCTTGACCGTCCCCACGGGCGCGCCGGTCTCGGAGGCTACCTGCTCGACCGTGAGGTCGCACAGATGATGGAGGACGACGGCCATGCGCTGGGTTTCCGGCAGCCGGCGCAACGCGGCCACCAGCGCGGCGCGTTCGGGGCCGGGGCCGGGGGTCGACTCCGGCGGCGCGGAATGGCGCACCAGCTCCAGCCAGCGCTTCGCCCGTCTCCAGCGGCTGACCGCCAGACGCATGGCGACGGTGCGGGTCCACGCCTCGGGCGCCCCGTCGGCCTGGAGCCTGTGGCGCCGGTCCCAGGCCCGCACGAACGCCTCCTGGACCACGTCCTGGGCCTCGCCCAGATCCCCGGTGAAGGCGAAGAGCTGCCCGGTCAGACGGGGGAACGCGGCCGCGTAGAAAGCGTCGAACTCGTCCTCGGTCATGCCCTCCGCCGGTGTCCTTGGATGTTCCTTGCGACCCGGCCGTACCTGTCATGTGCACAGGTCCCGCAGATCACGCACATGGAAGCACAGCCCTGAGGGAAGACGCCGAACACGGGTCCGAGGATCCATCGACCGCCGTACGGGGGGAGCCCGCACCGCGGCAGGCACAGCAGAGGCCCGGCAGGTCAGCCCGTTCGGCCGGTTCCGCCCGTCCCGTTCACAGCCGGGCCCACGTGTTCCGGTCCCGTGCCATCGCGTGCAGGGCCTCCACGTCGGCCGGCTTGAGCACTCCCCCCAGACGGCCCAGGCTCTCCACGTCGCCGTCCGTCAGGACGCGCACCTCGCGCGGCGGAGTCGCCACCGTCACGTGGGACGCGCCGACCAGGACCAGCACCGGACGGACCTCCGCGGTCAGGGCGTACGAGACCCGGTCGGCGTCGGCGCGGAGGCGGCGCAGCAGAGGGCGCGGCTCGCGGCGGCCGAGGGCCACCCGGGGGTCGGCGACCGTCACCCGCTGCTTGTGGGCGTACAGGGCGTGTACGGCGTACAGCCCACCGGGGCCGATGAGCAGGTGGTGGACGCGGTCGCCGCCGGGGAGCGGCACCGAGTGCAGGGTGCGTACGCCCAGGCCGTCCATGCGGTCCAGGGCCTCCCCCACCGCCCGCTCCGCCGTGAGCGCCTGCCGGCGCGGGTCGGCGCGGAAGCGGTGGGCCGGGCCGGGGTCGCGGTCGAGGGAGATCAGCAGGGCCTCACCCGGGCGGTTCGGCGCGAGATCGTCGTCGGGGTGCAGGGAGAGTCGGGCCAGCTCGGCGGGGGTGGGGACGGGGGGCGGGCCGACCGAGACCGGGCCGGTGAGGAAGGGGCCGAGCGCTTCGAGCACATCCGCCTCGTGGTCCTCGCCGAGCACGTTGACCCTGGCCGACTCACGGTCGTACCAGGCGAGGTTCCTGCCGTCCGGGAGACAGACGTACAGCCGCTCCTGGCCGTGCCGCCAGGCCGGTATGACGCGCAGACCGTTCATGCACCATCACCCCACATTCCATGGGAACAGGCGGGTGCTCCCGGGGCAAGAACCCGGATACCTTTGAGATGACGTGAACGGTGATGTGGGGGAGGCACCGTTGCATACCCGCAGGAACCAACCCGATGTACCGGCGCCGGACAGTCCGTGGAACGAGATCGCGCCCGGCCTGTGGATGGGTGGGCACGAGTTCAGGGGCCGGTCCGGGCAGCTGGAGCCCGCGGTGGCCCGACAGGAGTTCGATCTTGTGCAGACGCTGCTGCGGCTGCCGGGACACGGGCCCGGCCCCGGGGTCGAGCACCATGTGTGGCCCATCCCGGACGGGCCGCTCGACGGAACGCAGCTTCTGGGGGTCATGCGGCTCGCCGAGGCGGCGTGCGAGGCGCTGGACGACGGCCGCAAGGTCCTCGTGCGCTGCTACCACGGGTACAACCGCTCCGGCCTGGTCGTCGCGCACGCGCTGATGCGCCGGGGCAGCTCCGCCGATGCGGCCATCCGGCTGATCCGGGCCCGCCGTTCGGGCTGGGCCCTGCACAACGAGCTGTTCGCCGACTACCTGCGAGCGGGGCTGACGACGGCCCGACTGCTGGAGGAGCTGACCGAGTAGCAGCGCCGTCCCCGATGGCGCACCCGGGCAGGCGGGTGTGGAGGGCCACTCCTAGTGTGGCGATTAGTCACCTTTGACCTTTTCGCCCCCATGTGGAGGTACTACATGCCCTCGCACTCCTCGCGTTCGGCGCGCTCGCCCCGCTCTTCTCTCATCCGCCGGCTACCCATATCCCTGGCCGTCGGTGCCCTCGCCCTCGCGACCGCCGTCGTCCCCGCCGCCGCGAGCGACGGAGGGGACGACGGCGACCAAGCGAGCTGGAGCCAGCAGGGCGGCAACGGCCACAACGGCAACGGCAACGGCCACGGCAACGGCAACGGCAACGGCAACGGCAACCAGCAGGGCGGCGGCAACAACCACCACAACGGCGGCAACCAGGCCGGCGGCAACGGGAACGGGAACGGCAACAACCAGCAGGGCGGCGGCAACCAGCAGGGCCACGGCAACGGCAACCAGCAGGGTGGCGGCAACGGAAACGGCCACGGCAACGGCAACGGCAACGGCAACGGCAACCAGCAGGGTGGCGGCAACAACAACCACAACGGCGGCAACCAGGCCGGCGGCAACCACGGCGACCAGGGCAGGTTCAAGGGCGTCGTCACAGCCCACTCGCTGGCCCTGCGCAGCTCGCCGAACCGCGGCTCCCGCATCATCCGCTACGTCCACAAGGGCGATGTCGTCTCGATCTACTGCCAGGTCCGCGGGGACTCCGTGCAGGGCGACCCGATCTGGTACCTCCTCACCGACGGCACCTGGGCCTGGGGCCCCGCCCGACACATCAACAGCATCGGGCCCGCGCCACGCTGGTGCTGACGCGCAAACCACCTGAGCCGCAACATATGGGTAGGTTCCGCACATGAGCAAGGCCGGAATCTCCCTGGCGACGGCTGATCCGCCCACGCCCGCCGCTCCCCTCCCCCGGCGCCGTGGCATCGAACTCGCCCTCATCGTCCTGGCCGTCCTGTTGTCGGTGTTCGGCTACTGCGCCGTCGGACTCGCCAGGAACGGCTCCGTCCCGCCCGGCGCCGCCGGTTACGGCGCCGGGCTCGGCGTGCTCGCCCTGGTCGCGCATCTCGCGGTGCGCTTCCGGGCCCCCTGGGCCGACCCGCTGCTGCTGCCCATCGCCGTCCTGCTCAACGGGCTCGGCCTGGTGCTGATCTACCGGCTCGACCTGGAGACCCCCGGAGACCGGGCCGCCCCGACCCAACTGGTGTGGTCGACGCTGGGAGTGGCGCTGTTCATCGCGGTCGTCCTGCTGCTGCGCGACCACCGGATGCTCCAGCGCTTCACCCGATCCTGTGCCGCCTCCGCGCTCGTCCTGCTCACGGTGCCGATCCTCTTCCCGGCGGTGAACGGGGCCCGCATCTGGATCCGGGTCGCCGGATTCTCCATCCAGCCGGGCGAGTTCGCGAAGGTGCTGCTCGCGGTGTTCTTCGCCGCTTACCTGGCTCAGAACCGGGCCGCGCTCACCTACGCCGGCCGCAGGGTCTGGGGGCTCCAGCTGCCCACCGGCCGGGTGCTCGGACCGATCGTCGCGGTGTGGCTGGTGAGCGTGGGCGTGCTGGTGCTGGAGCGGGATCTCGGCACGTCACTGCTGTTCTTCGGCCTGTTCGTCGTCCTGCTGTACGTCGCCACCGGCCGCACCGGCTGGCTCGCCGTCGGCCTGCTGCTGGCCTCGCTGGGCGCGATGGCCGTGGGCCGGCTGGAGCCGCATGTGCACAGCAGGATCGAGACCTGGCTGCATCCGTTCGCCTCGATCGAGGCGGGCGAGGGCCCGAACCAGCTCGCGCAGTCCCTGTTCGCCTTCGCGGAGGGTGGACTGCTCGGTACCGGTCTGGGGCTCGGGAACTCCGTACTCATCGGCTTCGCGGTCAAGTCCGACTTCATCCTGGCCACGGCGGGCGAGGAGCTGGGGCTGGCCGGGCTCTGCGCGATCTTCCTGCTGTACGGGCTGCTGGTGGAGCGCGGCTACCGCACGGGGCTCGTGCTGCGCGACCCGTTCGGCCGGCTGCTCGCCGTGGGGCTCGCCGCGATCGTGGCGCTCCAGGTGTTCGTCATCGCGGGCGGGGTGACCGGGCTGATCCCGCTGACCGGGATGGCGATGCCGTTCCTGGCACAGGGCGGTTCGTCGGTGGTCACCAACTGGGCGATCGTGGCGCTGCTGGCCCGGCTGAGCGATTCGGCACGACGCCAGGGGGACGGGTGCCGTCCGGGGGACGGAGGTGCCGGGTCGTGACACGGTACATCCGGCATGCCGCCGTCTTCTGCGCGCTGCTGCTGCTCGCCCTGCTGCTGAACGCCATGCGCGTGCAGGTGCTGCGGGCCGACGCCTACGACGACAACCCGGCCAACCGCCGTGACGCCATCGCCCGCTACCGCCAGCCGCGCGGCGACATCCTGGTCGACGGCCGCCCGGTCACCGGTTCGCGGGACACCGGGGAGCATCTGCGCTACGAACGGACCTACGACGCCGGACCGTTGTACGCGCCGGTGACCGGGTACGCCTCGCAGGAGTACGGGACGACCCTGCTGGAGGACACGGAGGACGGGCTGTTGTCCGGCACCGACCCGGCGCTCCAGCCGCTGCCGTTGTGGAACGACTTCACGCGCTCGCGCAACGCGGGCGGAAACGTCGTCACGACGATCGACCCGGCCGCGCAGCGGGCCGCGTACGAGGGGCTGCGCTCACGCAAGGGCGCGGTGGCCGCGGTGGAGCCGTCGACCGGACGGATCCTGGCGCTGGTGTCCGTCCCGTCGTACGAACCGGAGCTGCTGTCCGGGAACGGAGCGGCGGCGCGCGGCGCCTGGGAGCGGCTGAACGCCGATCCGGACAGGCCGATGCTGAACCGGGCGGTGCGGCAGACGTATCCGCCGGGGTCGACGTTCAAGGTGGTCACCGCGGCGGCGGCGCTGGACACGGGCGCGGTCACCGACCTCGACGCACCGACCGACTCCCCCGACCCGTACCTCCTTCCGGGGACGACGACACGGCTGACGAACGGGTCCCGGGGCTGTGCGGACGCCTCGGTGCGGGAGGCGTTCACCTGGTCCTGCAACACCGTGTTCGCCAAGCTGGGCGTGGCCACGGGCCTGGCGGACCTGACGACCACGGCCGAGGGCTTCGGCTTCAACGACGGCGAGCTGCGGGTGCCGTTCCCGGTGGCCCGCAGCACCTTCGACACCACGATGGACCGGGCGCAGCTCGCGTTGTCGTCGATCGGGCAGTACAACACGCGGGCCACCCCGCTGCAGATGGCCATGGTCGCGGCGGCCGTCGCCAACAACGGGCAGGTGCGGGAGCCGTATCTGGTGGAGCGGACGACCCGGGCGGGCGGCGGCACGGTGTCGACGGCCGGCTCGCGTCCGACGCGGCGCGCCATGTACCCGTCGACGGCGCTGCGGATGCGGGAGCTGATGCGGGGGGTGGTGGAGGAGGGCACCGGCACGAACGCCGCCATCCGGGGTGCCGTGGTCGGCGGCAAGACCGGCACCGCCCAGCACGGCATCGGCAACTCCGGTACGCCGTATGCGTGGTTCGTGTCCTGGGCACAGGGCGACGGGGACGCGGAGGCGAAGATCGCGGTGGCGGTGGTGGTGGAGGACGCAGCGGCGAACCGCCGGGAGATCAGCGGCGGCGGAACAGCGGCGCCGATCGCCCGGGCGGTGATGAAGGCGGTGCTGAACTCGTAGGCAAGGAAGCCCACTTGGTGAGACGTGGACTGTCGAAGCCTCCCGTTCCTGGCTTACCGTCCGGTTCATGGCCGAAGCAGGCACCATCCACGAACTCGCCCAGGTGAACATCTCCCGCCTCAAGGCCCCGCTGGACTCGCCGCAGTTGAAGGACTTCGTCGACCACCTCGGCCCGGTGAACGCGGACGCCGAGGCCGCCGACGGCTTCGTCTGGCGTCTGCAGGGCGAGGAAGGGAACGCCACCGCCGTGCCGGTCTTCGGCGACGCGTGGCTGATCGTCAACATGTCGGTGTGGCGGGACACCGACGCCCTGACCGCGTACATGTACCAGGGACGGCACCGGGAGATGCTGGGCCGGCGGCGGGTGGGGGTCCCCCCACGCCCTTGAGGCAGTGGGGGAGGTTCGAGCAGGCGCGGGAGGCATGACGGCCCTGTGGTGGGTCCCGGAGGGCCACCGCCCCACGGTCGCGGAAGCCGAGGCACGCCTGCTGCACCTGCGCGCCCACGGCCCGACCCCCTACGCGTTCACCCTCCGGACGCCGCTCCCGCCCGGCACGTCGACGCCGATGACCGGCGAGGTGCCGGCCCGCCAGTAGCGCGGGATCCCGGCCCGCGCGCACTCCGGCGGTTTCACTTCGCGGTCCCGGCCCGCCGGGTCCTCGGACACGCCCTCGGCAGCCAGGGCGAGGTCTCCGGCAGGAGCCTGGTTCGTTCCGGCCGTCGACAAGTCCCGCCCAGGGGATTGACGGGCTTGCTGACAGACAGTCTCATAAGGGGGGTGAACCGCCGGTAACCCGATACGCCCTCAAGGTGGAGCCGCCATGACGAGCCAGAACCGGACCCTGCCGGAAGCCGACGCGCTCGACGGGCTGCGCGACGCGCTCGGCCTGCTCAAGGACCGGGAACAGATGGCCCAGCGGCTGCTCGACGCCTCCGCCAGGCACTCCTTCGACCCGGACGAGGAGCTGGACTGGGACGCTCCGTTCGAGGAGGGCAAGTGGTTCTGGCCGCCGGAGCTGGTGTCCCTGTACGGCACCCCGCTGTGGAAGCGGATGAGCGAGGAGCAGCGCATCGCGCTCTCCCGGCACGAGGCCGCGGCGCTCGCCTCGCTCGGCATCTGGTTCGAGCTGATCCTGATGCAGCTGCTGGTGCGGCACGTCTACGACAAGGCCGCCACGAGCGCGCATGTGCGGTACGCGCTCACCGAGATCGAGGACGAGTGCCGGCACTCCAGGATGTTCGCCCGGGTGATCACGCGTGGCGGCACCCCGTGGTACCCGGTGAGCCGGGCCCATCAGCAGCTGGGACGGCTGTTCAAGACGATCTCCACCACGCCCGGCTCCTTCACCGCGACCCTGCTCGGCGAGGAGGTCCTGGACTGGATGCAGCGGCTGACCTTCCCGGACGAGCGCGTCCAGCCACTGATCCGGGGCGTCACGCGCATCCACGTCGTCGAGGAGGCCCGGCACGTCCGCTACGCCCGTGAGGAGCTGCGGCGCCAGATGGTGACCGCGCCGAAGTGGTCGCGGGAGTTCACCCGGATCACCTCCGGCGAGTTCGCCCGCGTCTTCTCGGTGGCGTTCGTGAACCCCGAGGTGTACCCGAACGTCGGGCTGGACAAGCGCGAGGCCGTCGCCCAGGTCAGGGCGAGCGGGCACCGTCGGGACGTGATGCGGCAGGGATCGAAGCGGCTGACGGAGTTCCTGGACGACATCGGCGTGCTGCGCGGGGTCGGACGGCGGCTGTGGAGGTCGTCCGGACTGTTGGCGTAGGCAGCCGCCGGAAGCGGTTGGTTACGCTGCGGGGCATGACCCCGCAGGCTCCCACTCCCGCCTATCGGCGCCTCGGCGTCGAGGAGCGGCGCAGTCAGCTGATCGACGCCGCGCTGTCCCTCTTCGCCCACCGCGCGCCCGACGAGGTGGCGCTGGACGACGTGGCGGAGGCGGCCGGGGTGTCACGCCCCCTGGTGTACCGGTACTTCCCGGGCGGCAAGCAGCAGTTGTACGAGGCGGCGCTCAGGTCCGCCGCCGACGAGCTGCGGCACTGCTTCGACGAGCCGCGCGAGGGTCCGCTGCTGCCCCGGCTGTCCAGGGCCCTCGACCGCTACCTCGCCTTCGTCGACGGGCACGGCCCCGGGTTCAGCGCGCTGCTGCAGGGCGGGAGCGTCGTGGAGACCTCCCGTACGACCGCCGTCGTCGACGGTGTGCGCCGGGCCGCCGCCGAGCACATCCTCAGCCACCTCGGAGTCGTCGAACCGGGGCCCCGGCTGCGGATGACCATCCGGATGTGGATCACCGCCGTGGAGGCGGCCTCGCTGATCTGGCTCGACGAGGACAGGCTCCCGCCGGTCGACGAGCTGCGGGACTGGCTGGCGGAGCAGTTCCTGGCCGCCCTGGAGGTGACCGCGCGGCGCGACGCGCAGACCGAGGCACTCGTCCGGACCCTGCTGACGGACGGCTGACGGACGGCCGGCGTACCGCCGCCGGCGGACGGCCCGCGTGGGGCATGGCCGACACTGGAGGCGTGAAGAGTCAGGACACCCCCTTCGAGGGCGGGCCCATGGACGGGCGCGTCCTGCCCGTGCTGCTGGGCATCACCGGGCACCCGCCCAAGACGTACCGCATTCCCGTCCCGGCCCCGGACGGCGGCCCGGCCACCGTGCTGATCTACCGGCGGGTGCCCCGGGAGCAGGGCGGGCGGATCGGGCTGACGCGGGGGTGGAAGTACCTGTACGACCCGAGCGGGGCGGCGGCCGGCCGGCCGAGGTGGCCGTGGTCGGGGCGCCCCCGGAAGCCCGCCGCCGATCCAGACGCCACGCCGGGTGGCAAGCCGGACGACGCCGACGGGTGACGCCGTTGCGCCGAACCGCGCACACCCGGCGAGCGGGCCCGGCCGGGCCGCCGGATGCTCGCGATGCGGAGCGGAGGAGCCGCCCGCGTCGGAGGTGATGGCGTGTCAGAAATGCTTCTGCGTCTGGTGTGCACGGCGGCGGTCGCGGCCGGGACCGTTCTCGCACCGGTGCCCGCGACGGCCGTTCGGAAGCCGCCGGAGAGCGCTGCGGCGCGGCCCCCCGGGGCCCCCGGGAACGACGACGGCGCTCTCGAACCGTCCTCGGGCACCGCGGCCGAGCCCCGCGAGCGGTCCGTCGCCGAGTTGCTGACGGACCTTCAGCGGCTGTACCACGCGGCGGGGAAGGCCACCGCGGCCTACGAGGCCACCGAGGAGCGGCTGACGGAGCAGCGCGCCGAGACCCGGCGGCTGGAGAGCGCCCTCGCCCGCGCCCGGCTCTCCCTGCACGACAGCCGGGGCGCGGCCGGGCGGCTGGCCCGGCACCAGTACCAGAACAGCACCGGGATCTCCCCGTACGTACGGCTGCTGCTGGCGCGCGATCCGCAGCACGCGCTCGACCAGGGGCATGTGATCGGGCGGCTGGCGCGCAACCGGGCGGACGCGGTGGGCCGGCTGACCGGTCGTGAGAAGCGGGCCGACGAGCTCGCCCGGCGGGCCCGCAGGGCGCTCGACGTCCGGCTCGCCCTCACCGAACGGCGCGGGAAGGAGCGGGACGCGGTGCGTGAGCGGCTCGGTGAGGTCGAGGAACTGCTCGCCTCGCTCAGCCCCGAGGAGCTGGCCGCCCTCGCCGAGCGGGAACGGGCCGAAGTGGCCCGGGACCAGGCGGAGTTCCTGGCCTCCGGCGCCCTGGGCGCACCCGGCGTGTCCGGTGCTCCCGGCGGCGGGCGCACCCCCTCCGCGGCGGGCGACCGGGCCGTGCGGTACGCGGTGGAGCAGATCGGGAAGCCGTACGAGTGGGGCGCGGAAGGCCCCGGGGCGTACGACTGTTCGGGGCTGACGTCCGAGGCGTGGGGTGCTGCCGGAACGCCCGTTCCCCGGACCAGTCAGGAGCAGTGGGCGCGGCTGGAGCGGGTCGCGCTGGACGAACTGCGGCCGGGCGACCTCGTCGTGTACTTCCCCGAGGCCACACATGTCGCCCTCTACCTGGGTGACGGCATGGTGGTGCAGGCGCCCCGGCCCGGCGCGCGGGTCAAGGTCTCCCCGATCGCGGCCAACCCGGTCCTGGGCGCCGTACGCCCCGACCCGGACGGGGAGCCCCTGCGGCGCTACGTGCCGCCGGAGCTCCCCGAGGGGGCGACGGAGGGACCCGACCAGGGCTACGCACGCGCCTACGCGCCGCCCGCCGCTCCCGAGACCTCCGCCAGGTAGGCTCCGGCCTTCTCCGGGTCGTAGAAGAAGTTCTCGAGGTCGGCCGGGTTGTCGAAGCAGTTGACGAACCGGTCGGCGACGGGCTGGAGGCTGCCCGCGGCGCCGAGCACCTCGAGGACGTGCGCGGGCGGCGGGGCCAGCATGGCGTTGGTCCACTTGGTGACGTGCCGGGCCGTGTCCCAGTAGCGGTCGAAGGTCTGCCGCATCCATGCCTCGTCGAACGGCTGCTCACCGTGCTCGATGATCGAGGCGAGGTAGGAAGCGGCGCACTTGGAGGCCGAGTTGGAGCCCTGGCCGGTGATCGGGTCGTTGGCCACGACCACGTCGGCGACGCCGAGGACCAGGCCGCCGCCGGGCAGCCGGCCGACGGGGTTGCGGACGGTCGGGGCGTAGCGGCCGGCGAGGGTGCCGCCGGCGTCGGTCAGTTCGACCTTGCTGGTCCGCGCGTGCTCCCAGGGGAGGAACCTCTCCATGAGTTCCAGGGTCAGGGAGAGGTGCTCCGCCGGGTCCTTGACGTCCTTGAAGGCGTCCAGCGGGCCGCCGGGTATGCCCTCCCAGAACAGGATGTCGGCACGGCCCGACGTGGTGAGCGTCGGCATGATGAACATCTCGCCGACGCCGGGGACGATGTTGCAGCGGACCGCCTCGGTGTCCGGGTGCTCCGGACGCGGGTCCATCCCGTGGACGTAGGCCACCGCGAGCGCCCGCTGCGGCTCGGCGTACGGGGAGCGCGAGGCGTCGCGGCCGAACATCCGCACGAGTTCGCCCTTGCCCGCGGCGACGAGCACGAGGTCGTACGTACGGGAGAAGTAGTCCAGGTCGCCGACGGCCGCGCCGTGGATGACCAGCTGGCCGCCGCGCTGCGCGAACGTGTCCATCCAGCCCGCCATCTTCACCCGCTGGTCGACCGACTGCGCGAACCCGTCGAGCAGGCCCAGCCAGTTGATCGCGCGCTGTGTCGGGCCCGGGTCGTGCGAGCCGGGGGCCGCGACCGAGACACCGAGCCCCTGGATCTTCGGGGCCTGGGACTCCCAGAAGTTCAGCTGGAGATCGCGCTCGTGCTGCAGGGCCGTGTGGAACATGCACTGCGTCGACATCACCCGTCCGGTGCGGATCTCGTCCGCGGTCCGGTTGGACATCAGGGTGACCTCGTACCCGTGCGACTGAAGGCCGAGGGCGAGCTGGAGGCCGGACTGACCGGCTCCGACGACGAGTATTTTCCGCATGCGGGAGTTCTCCTAGGGGACGAGGGCTTCCGGCAGCCGAGCGGGGGCTTCCGGGCTACTCCGAGGTTTCCTCGAGCGCGTGACCCACCAGGGACAGGAGGGTCTCGACGACCGAGATCCGGCGCCGGGCGTCCATGATCATGACAGGTATACGGTCCGGGATGGTGAGCGCCTCCCGCACGTCGTCCGGCTCGAACAGCTCGGTCTCGTCGAAGTGGTTGACCGCGACGATGTACGGCAGTCCGCAGCTCTCGAAGTAGTCGAGCGCCGGGAAGCAGTCCTTGAGCCGGCGGGTGTCGGCCATGACGACCGCGCCGATCGCACCGCGCACCAGGTCGTCCCACATGAACCAGAACCGCTGCTGCCCCGGCGTGCCGAAGACGTAGAGCACCAGGTCGTCGTCGAGCGTGATGCGGCCGAAGTCCATGGCCACGGTGGTGGTCAGCTTGTCCGGCGTGGCGGTGAGGTCGTCGGTCCCGGCGCTCGCCTCGGTCATCAGCGCCTCGGTCTCCAGAGGCTTGATCTCCGAGACGGTGCTGACCAGCGTGGTCTTGCCGACTCCGAAGCCGCCGGCCACCACTATCTTCGTGGCGATCGGGGCGCGGGTACGGTCCGTCTGCCAGGGCAGCAACTGCTCGTCGTCCTCGACGAGCGGGGAGACGCCTTGAACTGCGTCAGAGACGGCGGAGTCCACTCAGCACCCTTTCCAGCAGCACGCGGTCCGGGCGGCCCGTGCCGTGGCCGGTTCCCGTTCCGTAGACACGGATCTTTCCCTGGTCCGCGAGGTCGCTCAGGAGCACCCGGACCACGCCGAGCGGCATCCTCAGCAGCGCGGCGATCTCTGCCACCGTGCGCATCCGGCGGCACAGTTCGACGATGGCCCGCATCTCCGGCATGATCGCCGACTTCAGCGAGCCCTTCGTCAGCTCCTTGCGCTGCTCGGGGGCCTCCAGTTCGGCGGTGGCCGCCACGAACGTCTCGACGAGGAGCACATGGCCGAAGCGGGTACGACCATGGGTGAGCGAGTAGGGGCGGACCCGGGCGGGTTTGCGGTCCCCGCCGCGGATCGGGAGGTTCTTCCTGGTTTTACCGCTCAACAGGGGCTCCCGGTGGACTCGTTCTCCAGGGTCTTGTTCTCCATGGACTTGCGCAGTTCGCTGCGGAGCTCGGGGGTCAGGACATGGCCGGCCCGGCCCACGAACAGGGCCATGTGGTACGCCACCACGCTCATGTCGCACTCCGCGGAGCCGTGCACCCCGAGCAGCGAGCCGTCGCTGATCGACATCACGAACAGACTGCCCTCGTCCATCGCCACCATGGTGTGCTTGACCTGGCCGTAGTCCATCAGCTTGGCGGCACCGACGGTCAGGCTGCCGATGCCGGAGACGACGGTGGCCAGATCGGCGGCGGAGCCTCGCGGGCCGGCGCGTTTCACGGCCCGCGCCTCGGGTGCCCCGGCGGCGGCCTCGCCCTGGTCCGTCCGGGCGTGCACGAGGGCGGGGTCGGAGGAGAGCAGCAGCAGCCCGTCGGAGGAGACCACGGCCACCGAGAGGATGCCGGGCACCTCCTCGACGAGGTTGGTCAGCAGCCAGTGCAGGTTGCGGGCCTCACTGCTCAGTCCGAAGGTACTGGGCGCGGTCAACTGCTTGCCTCCTCGACGGTGCCCCCCGTGACTTCTTCGGACGGTGCGGCCGCGGTGGACGGCGGTCGGTGCGGTCCCGTCTCCTCGGCGATCTCCACTTCGACGTCCCGGCGTCCGGCCTCCGCCCCCTGGCGGAAGCCGCCGAGGCGGCGCCGCAGGGCGTCGGCGTCCACCGAGCCGGTGCGCTGCCTGGGGGCCTCGGCGCGCGCGGCGATCTTCGGTGTGCGTTTGGGCAGGCCCTTGGCGGTGACCGGCTCCTCCTCCGCCTCCGGGCCGTCGGGCACGCGCGTGTGCTCGGCGTCGGGGGCGGGGGCGGGCACCGAACGGGCCGACGGTGTGGCCGGAGGCTCGGGCCCGGTGTCCAGCTGGGCGCCCGGGGCCTTCGCGTCCGCCGCCGCGGTCGCGTCGGGCGCGGGGGAGGGCGACGGGATCAGCAGCTCCATGGTGGTCTCGGCGGGCCGCTGATGCGTCCCGTCCTCAGCCTCGGGGCCACCGTCGCCGTCGCTGTCACCGGCGCTGTCACTGTCACCGGCGCTGTCGCCGTCTCCGGCTTCGGCTCCGGCTCCGGCTCCGGAGAGGGGCTCGGCAGCGGCCTCGGCAGGGGCGTTTTCCGCGGGCTCCTCCGGCGCGTCGCCCGTGGGCTCCTGCTCGGCGGGGGCCTCCGCGGTCGGTGCCTCCGCGGCGGACTGCTGCCGTACCGCCTGTTCCGCCAGGGCGACCAGCGGGTCGTCGCTCTCCGTGCG
The DNA here is from genome assembly GCF_016757295.1 of Streptomyces sp. M2CJ-2. Lineage (NCBI taxonomy): Bacteria > Bacillati > Actinomycetota > Actinomycetes > Kitasatosporales > Streptomycetaceae > Streptomyces > Streptomyces sp. M2CJ-2. Next base: position 153,051 of record NZ_JAESIF010000010.1, read on the forward strand.
GCCGTGCAGGACGTTGGCGTTGGCCTCGGCGTCCGCGCCCGGCAGGGAGACGCGCTGCGCACCGGCGGTGCCGGAACCGGAGGCGGGGACGGCGGTGGGCGGGGCGGGCTTGGCGGCCAGCAGGGTCGTGGGAAGGACCACGACCGCGGCGACGCCGCCCTGCTTCTGCTCCCGCAGCCGCACCCGCACCCCGTGCCGCTGGGCGAGCCGGGCCACGACGTACAGGCCGAGTCCGAGGCCGTCCTCGTCCTCATGCTTGTAGTGCGCCTCCGGGTCGGAGTCGGACAGGCGGGCGTTGAGCCGCTCCAGCCGGTCCCCGTCCATGCCGATGCCCTCGTCCTGCACGGAGAGCATGACCTCGCCGCTCTCCATCAGCCAGCCGGAGACCTCGACGGGCAGGTCGGGCGGGCAGAACGAGGTGGCGTTCTCCAGGAGTTCGGCCAGCAGATGGCTGAGGTCGTCGGCGGCGAACCCGGCGATGTGCGCGTGCGGCGGCAGCGAGGCGATCCTGACCCGCTCGTACCGTTCGATCTCGCTGACCGCGGCCCGTACGACGTCGACGAGCGGCACCGGACCCGCCGCGTGCTGGACGTGTTCGGTGCCGGCGAGGACGAGGAGGTTCTCGCTGTGCCGGCGCATCACCGTGGCGAAGTGGTCGAGCTTGAACAGGGTGGCCAGGCGGTCCGGGTCGTCCTCACGCTCCTCCAGGCCCTCGATGACACCGAGCTGCCGTTCGACCAGGCCGAGAGTGCGCAGCGCCAGGCTGACGAAGGTGCCGCCGATGCTGGTGCGCAACTGCTCCAGACGGGCGGCGGACTCGGTGAGCTCGGTGCGCAGCTCCTCACGGGCGTCGGCCATCCGCTGCCGCTGCGCGACGAGGTGCTTGCGGTCGGCCTCGAGGGTGGCGATCCGCGCGGTGAGCTGCGCGGCGTGCGCGTGCAGGGCGTTGACGGAGCGGACGACCTGGGCGAACTCGTCGTTGCGTCCGGTGAAGGTGACCGGCTCTTCGACGCTCGGGTCCTCGGCCCCGGCGAGGCGGGCCGAACCGCGGCGCAGCACGGACAACGGGCGGGTGAGGGTGCGGGCCATGGCGGTGGCGACGCCGACCGCGAGCAGCATGAGAGCGCCGAGGACGGCGATGTGGATCTCCAGCGCGGTGACGTCGTCGTCGCGCAGCTGGGCGAGGTCCTTGGTGCGCTTCTCGAAGAGGGCGGACTCCACTCCGCGCATCGTCTCGACGCGGGCGGTGAGCGCGGCCTCCAGCTTCTTGACGTCGGTGGCGAGTTCGTCGTCGGAGAGGGACGGCTGGTCGGTGAGGCTCGCGAGGTACTTCTCGGCGGAGTCGACCTCGGGTCCGGTCACCGTGGAGTCGTAGGACGCGCGGGCCGCCTTGGGCGCCGTGTCACGGAAGTCGGCGAGGGCGGCGTCGGAGCGCAGGCGGGCCTGGAGGGCCGCGGCGGTCAGCTCGTCGCGCCGCTCGGTGTCGGCGCCCGAGGAGGCGGTGGACGTGGTGGGCAGACCGGTGATCGGGTCGATGACGGTCTGGGTGGTGCCCGGCACGTCGAGTGCGGCGAGCAGCAGCCCGCGGGTGGCGGCTGCCTGCTGGACGGCGGAGTCCAGTTCGGCGAGCGCGTAGGCTCCGGAGCCCGCGCGGGGCGGGGTCCGCTCCGCGAGCTGCTCGGCGAGCCGGTGCAGCTGGGTGATGGCGGTGGAGTACGCCTGGTGCGCCTCGAGCGCGCTGCTCTTGCCGGTGAGCGCCGCCCTGCGCACGGCCGCGATGGCGTCGAGGTCGTCGCGCATGGCTTCGGGGGTGCCGGTGTCGGCGCGCAGCTCCTCGATCTGCCGGTCGACGCGGGCGCTGTCCTGTTCGGCGGGTGCCTTGGACTTGGGGCGGCCGGCCGCGATGTAGGACGTGACCTCGTCCCGTTCGTCGGCGAGAGAGTGCGCGAGCGTCAGGGAGTCCTGGGTCCGCTCGGCGAGGGTCACCAGGTTCTGGGAGTCGTTCAGTTGCCCGGAGGCCGCCAGCACGGACGGCGTTCCAGCGCCCGCGATCGCGGCGGCCACCACCGCGACGGCCACGATGAGCCGGTTGCGCACATGGGTGGGGCGGCCCTTGCCGACGGTGGGCTTCTGGTCGGCGTCCCCCGTGGGGGCCGTCTGCTTGCCTGTGCGACGAGGCCGCGTCTTCTGCACCGGTGCTCGCATTCCTGACTCGTGTACCCGTGGGTCCGGGTGACGCTCCGTCAACAGGCGTCCACGCCCTGCTCGTGACAGGCACCTGTGTCCTGTCCGGACTGTCGACCGCGCTGGGCCCGTGAGACGCCCTCAACGCCTCCCGACCCTCCCAGCGCCTCTGGGCGCTGGATACGCATCACCTGACCCGCCACTCGAAGGAGTGAACATCGGAGGCGAGTTGAGGGGCAAGTCCCGCCACGCCCCGCAGCGGCCGTGCGCGGCGGGCCGGTTGGACGTCTGCGGCAGCCAATGGCAGTATTCGCCGCCACGCGCGCCCGGAGCACGGCATTCCCACCCAAACTCGGCTCCTGACCTGCACGGTCCCGGGAAATCAGCGAACCCGTCCGGCCTCCGGCGGTCCCGGTGGAGGCCTCGTGCAGACTGGAAGAATGCGTACTGGACTCGCCTCGGAACCCGGCGACGCGGACCGCCCCAACGAGGACTTCGCCAGTGTCGGGCTTCCGGCCTCCGGACAGGGCGGTTCGCTGGTCGTGCTGGACGGCGTCACGCCGCCGCGGGACGGGGCGGGCTGCCGGCACTCCGTCCCCTGGTTCACCGCGCGACTCGGCGGGGCACTGGCCGAACTGACCGTTTCACTCCCGGATGTCCCCCTGGCCGACCTGCTGTCCCGGGCCCTTGTGCGTACCGCTGACGCGCACGTCGAAACCTGTGACCTTTCTCACCCGCGCACTCCTCAGGCGACGGTGGTGCTGGCCCGCTGGTCACCGGAGTCCGTCGAGTACCTGGTGCTGTCCGACTCGGTCCTGCTCGTCGAGTCCCCCGACGGGGCGGTCACCCCGCTGCTGGACGACCGGCTGGCCCTGCTGCCCCGCTCGGCCCTGGCCACGGACGCACTGGTGGACGCCACGGTGCGGAACAAGGAGGGCGGCTTCTTCACCGCGGCCGCCGATCCGTCGGTCGCGGCGCGCGCGGTCACCGGCACCCTTCCGCGTGCCGAGGTGCACGCCCTGGCCGCGCTGACGGACGGGGCCGCGCGCTGGGTGGAGAGGTTCCGCGAGGGCGACTGGACGGAGTGTCTCGCCCTCGTCCGCAAGGAGGGGCCGCAGGCGCTGGTGGATCGCGTACGGGCCCTGGAGCGGGCGGACACGGACCGGGTGACGCCGGGCCGGAGCAAGACGCACGACGACGCGACGGTGGTGTACGTGGAGTTCTGACTCCCCGTACACCACTCCCGCTCGCCCGCCGCCGTCCCGTTCGCCCGCCCGTACGCCGCCGGGCTCGAGCACTCCGGTACGCCGAACGGCGCCCCGCTTCCCCCGAACGGCGTCCCGCTCACTCCGATCACCCGGATCACCCGGATTACGCCGAAGAGCGCCGTACGTCCCCCGGACGGCGCCGAATCGCCCCGAACGGCGCTCCGGTCACCTGTCCGTCCCGCGGTTCAGCTGGTGCAGCAGCCGGGCGAGTTCCGTGACCTCGCCGGTGTCCCAGTCGGCGAGGCTGCGGGCGTAGCGCGCGCGGCGGGCCTCACGGACCCTGCTCACCCGGTCCCGGCCCTCCGGGGTGAGGGCGACCAGCCAGGCGCGGCCGTCGGCGGGGTCCGGCTCGCGGGTGACGAGCCCGAGCTCCTCCAGGGCGTGCAGCTGACGCGACATCGTCGCCTTGCCGACGCCGATGTAGGCGGCGAGTTCGGTGGCCCGCTGCTTGCCGCACTCATCCAGACGGACGAGCAGGCCGTACGCGGACGGTTCCAGGTCCGGATGGACCTCGCGTGACATCTCGCCCTGGCTGGCCCTGGCGCGACGCAGCAGCACCGTCAACTCCTTTTCCAGAGCGAGGAATCCGGGCTGTTCCACACCGCTCGCGGGCTCCTCGGACGAGGTGTCCTCTGCGCCGCCGTTTCCGCCTTCGTGCACGTCAGTTCCTGCCTCGGTTTTCCCGGTCGTCCGTGTTCCCGCCAAGTGGCGACGCCGCTGCGGCTCCGCAAGTATTTCGCAGACGCGGCCCGGCGGCGGTTTCCGAACCCCTGGGGAGCCCCGGGGATTCCCGGGGCTCACGTCGCGGTCCGCGTGCGTCGCCTCCCTTGCTTCCCCTTCCCAAGGGTCCCGCACCAAGTTCCTCGGAGACACGTCATGCCCGTGCACAGATTCGGCTTCACCCGTCTACGCGCGTTCACGACCGTCGCGGCGGTCCTGCTCGCGGTCGTCTCGCTTCCCCGCGCGACACCCGCGGCCACGGCTGCCGCCCCCGACGTCCCACCGCGCGGCTCCGCCCACATGGGCATGGGCGTCGTCGCCCATGACGGCCAGGACGGCGCGCCCACCGGCCGCACCGCCTGGACGGAGGGCGTGGATGTCTCCAGCCACCAGGGCGACGTGCCCTGGTCGACCCTCTGGGACAGCGGAATCAAATGGGCCTACGCGAAGGCCACGGAGGGGACGTACTACAAGAACCCCTATTACACGCAGCAGTACAACGGTTCGTACGACATCGGCATGATCCGCGGCGCGTACCACTTCGCGACCCCCGACAGGACGAGCGGCGCCGCCCAGGCCGACTACTTCGTCGACAACGGCGGCGCCTGGTCACGCGACGGCATGACACTGCCGGGCGTGCTCGACATCGAGTGGAACCCCTACGGGGACGCCTGCTACGGCAAGTCGCAGAGCGCCATGGTGAGCTGGATCCGCGACTTCCTGGACCAGTACCGGGAGCGCACCGGCCGGCACGCCGTGATCTACACGGCGACCAACTGGTGGAAGCAGTGCACCGGGAACCACGCCGGGTTCGCCGCCGACAACCCCCTGTGGATCGCCCGGTACGCCTCCACCGCGGGTGAGCTGCCCGCGGGCTGGGACTTCTACACGATGTGGCAGTACACCTCGACCGGGCCGACGGTCGAGGACCACGACCTCTTCAACGGCACGGTCGACCGGGTGCGGGCGCTGGCGCTCGGCTGACGCCGCCTCGCGCCCCGCCCCCGACCCGCACGGTGACGGCCCGGGCCTCCCTCACGGGACCCGGGCCGTCGCCCTTCCGGTGGCGGACGGCGGACGGCGATCAGGCCGCCACCGGAACCTCCGGCGCCGCGCCGTTCGTCGCCGGCGCGAGCGCCAGCTCCAGGACCTGGCGGACGTCGGTCACGGCGTGGACGTCGAGCCCGTCCAGCACCTCGGCGGGGACGTCGTCCAGATCGGGCTCGTTGCGCTTGGGGATGATCACGGTGGTGATCCCCGCCCGGTGCGCGGCGAGCAGCTTCTGCTTCACCCCGCCGACCGGCAGCACCCGCCCGGTCAGCGAGACCTCACCGGTCATCGCCACATCCGTACGGACCAGGCGCCCGGAGAGCAGCGAGGCCAGAGCGGTGGTCATCGTGACGCCGGCGCTGGGGCCGTCCTTGGGCACCGCACCCGCCGGGAAGTGGATGTGCGCGCCCCGTTCCTTCAGGTCGGCCACCGGGAGCTCCAGCTCGGCGCCGTGCGACCGCAGGAAGCTCAACGCGATCTGCGCCGACTCCTTCATCACGTCACCCAGCTGTCCGGTCAGGGTCAGTCCGGCGGCGCCCGTCTCCGGATCGGCCAGGGACGCCTCCACGTAGAGGACGTCACCGCCGGCGCCGGTCACCGCCAGCCCGGTGGCGACACCGGGGACGGCGGTGCGGCGCTCGGCCGGGTCCTGGGCGGACTCGGGCACATGGTGCGGCCGTCCGACCAGTCCTCGCAGATCGCCTTCCGTGACGGTGAACGGCAGCTCCCGCTCGCCCAGTTCGTGCTGGGCCGCGACCTTGCGCAGCAGCCGCGCGATGGACCGCTCCAGGGTGCGTACGCCCGCCTCACGGGTGTACTCGCCGGCCAGCTTGCGCAGCGCGCCGTCGTCGAGGTCGACCTCGTCCGCGGCGAGCCCGGCCCGCTCCAGCTGACGCGGGAGCAGGTGGTCGCGTGCGATGACGACCTTCTCGTCCTCCGTGTAGCCGTCCAGACGGACGATCTCCATCCGGTCCGCCAGCGCCTCCGGAACGGCCTCCAGGACGTTGGCGGTGGCGAGGAAGACGACGTCCGAGAGGTCCAGCTCGACCTCCAGGTAGTGGTCCCGGAAGGTGTGGTTCTGCGCCGGGTCCAGCACTTCGAGGAGGGCGGCGGACGGGTCGCCCCGGAAGTCCGAGCCCACCTTGTCGATCTCGTCGAGCAGCACCACCGGATTCATCGACCCGGCCTCCTTGACCGCCCGCACGATCCGGCCGGGCAGCGCGCCGACGTACGTACGCCGGTGGCCGCGGATCTCGGCCTCGTCGCGGACACCGCCGAGGGCGACCCGGACGAACTTCCGGCCCATCGCGTGGGCGACGGATTCGCCGAGGCTCGTCTTGCCGACGCCGGGCGGCCCCACCAGGGCGAGCACGGCACCGCCGCGGCGGCCCCCGACCACGCCGAGTCCGCGCTCGGCGCGCCGCTTGCGCACCGCCAGGTACTCGGTGATGCGTTCCTTCACGTCCTCCAGGCCCGCGTGCTCGGCGTCGAGCACGGCCCGGGCGCCCTGGATGTCGTACGCGGCGGCGCTGTCATCGGTCCGCTCGTTCCACGGCATCTCCAGGACCGTGTCGAGCCAGGTGCGGATCCACGAGCCCTCGGGCGACTGGTCGGAGGAGCGCTCCAGCTTGTCGACCTCCTTGAGGGCGGCCTCGCGCACCTTCTCCGGCAGGTCGGCGGCCTCGACGCGGGCCCGGTAGTCGTCGGACTCCTCGGCGGAGTCCTTGCCGTTCTCTCCGTTCAGCTCGCGCAGTTCCTTGCGCACGGCTTCCAGCTGGCGCCGCAGCAGGAACTCGCGCTGCTGCTTGTCGACGCCGTCCTGGACGTCCTTGGCGATGGACTCGGCGACGTCCTGCTCGGCGAGGTGGTCGCGGAGCTGCTGGGTGGCGAGCTTCAGCCGGGCCACCGGGTCGGCGGTCTCCAGCAGCGCCACCTTCTGTTCGGTGGTCAGGAAGGGCGAGTAACCGGAGTTGTCGGCGAGGGTGGCGACGTCGTCGATGGCCTGGACCCGGTCGACGACCTGCCAGGCGCCGCGCTTGCGCAGCCAGGCGGTGGCGAGCGCCTTGTACTCCGTGACCAGTTCGCCGACCTGGCCGGGCAGGGGCTCGGGAACGGTCTCCTCGATCCGGGTGCCCTCCACCCACAGCGCCGCGCCCGGCCCGGTGGTCCCGGCGCCGATCCGCACGCGGCCGCGGCCCCGGATCAGGGCGCCCGGGTCGCCGTCGGCCAGCCTGCCGACCTGCTCCACCGTGCCCAGGACGCCGGTACCGGCGTAGGTCCCGTCGATACGCGGCACCAGCAGGACCCGGGGCTTGCCCGGCGCGGACGCGGCGGCGGCCTGGGCGGCCTCCACCGCGGCGCGCACCTCGGAGTCGCTCAGGTCCAGTGGAACCACCATCCCGGGCAGCACGACCTCGTCGTCGAGCGGCAGCACGGGCAGGGCGAGCGATGTGGACTCAGCAGCCATGATCTCCCCTTCGGCAGTCAAGTTGAGCTATGCCGACTCAATGTCTGTGAGTCACCGAATGTTCCCCGGATCGCGTTCGCTCTCAGCGATCACTCACGAGGGTGACGGAGGGAACTCCCGCACGACACGACCCGCACGGCCCGCCGAACGGAAGGTGCTGCCAGGATGAACGCATGACCACCCCGTACGACATTCCCGAAGTCCTGGACCGCCGCGAGGGCCCGTACGGGGAGGTGGTGCTCCGCCGGCACGGCAGCCTGCTGCAGATCATCGCGAACGGCTGCTTCCTGATGGACACCTCCGACGGCCGTTCGGAGCGGCGGCTGATCGACGCCGCCCTGGCCGCACTCGACGCCGCCGACACCCGCGCGGGACACGGCCCGCGGCCGGGCCCGCACGTCCTCATCGGCGGACTCGGCGTCGGCTTCTCGCTCGCCCACGCCGCCACCCAGCCCCGCTGGGGGCGCATCACCGTGGTGGAGCGCGAACCCGCCGTCATCGACTGGCACCGCGCGGGCCCGCTGCCTCCGTTCGCCGCGTTCTCCGCGCACGCCCTCGCCGACCCCCGCACGGCGATCGTCGAGACCGACCTGGTGGCGTACGTCAATGAGACTTCCGACACGTTCGACGCGCTCTGTCTCGACATCGACAACGGGCCCGACTGGACCGTCACGGAGGACAACCAAGGGCTCTACTCCCCCGCCGGACTCCTGGCCTGCGCAAGGGCGTTGAGGCCCGGCGGGGTACTCGCGGTGTGGTCGGCCAAGCCGTCCGGGGATTTCGAAGAAACCTTGCGTAATGCCGGGTTCCAGCAGGTGCGTACCGAAGAGGTCCCGGTTGCCCGGGGCGTTCCGGACGTCGTGCACCTCGGCGTCCGCCCTGGATAGCAAAGGCGCGGCGGCTCCCCGTACGCTGCTGCCTTGGCGCCGATCATTCAAGCGTCAATCGCAGTCATGCGCAGAGACGGATCACCCCACGGATTCCGGAAAGCACACTTCAGGGGCGGGCGATGGAGCAGACACACACCTCCCACAACGGCACGGCGGCGGCCACTCCGGGCGCACAACGCCGGGTCCTGGTGGTCGAGGACGACGCGACGATCGTGGACGCCATCGCGACCCGCCTTCGTGCCGAGGGATTCCTGGTGCAGACGGCGGGCGACGGGCCGTCCGCCGTCGACACGGCGGAGGCATGGCAGCCCGACCTGCTGATCCTCGACATCATGCTGCCGGGCTTCGACGGTCTGGAGGTCTGCCGGCGCGTGCAGGCCCAGCGGCCGGTGCCGGTCATGATGCTGACCGCGCGCGACGACGAGACCGACATGCTGGTCGGACTCGGCGTCGGCGCCGACGACTACATGACCAAGCCGTTCTCCATGCGGGAACTGGCGGCCCGCGTGCACGTACTGCTGCGCCGCATGGAGCGGGCGGCCCTGGCCGCCACCACACCGCGCAGCGGCATCCTGCGCCTGGGCGAGCTGGAGATCGACCACGCGCAGCGCAGGGTGCGGGTGCGCAGTGAGGACGTCCACCTGACGCCCACCGAGTTCGACCTGCTGGTGTGCCTGGCGAACACGCCCCGCGCGGTGCTCTCCCGGGAGCAGCTGCTGGCCGAGGTCTGGGACTGGGCGGACGCCTCCGGCACCCGTACCGTCGACAGCCACATCAAGGCGCTGCGCCGGAAGATCGGCGCCGAGCGCATCCGCACCGTGCACGGCGTGGGCTACGCCCTGGAGACACCGACGCCGTGAGCGACGGGCCGGCCACACGGAGAGGCCCCGGGGGCCGGGGCCCCCGGGGCGGTGTCCGCCCGTTCTCGATCAAGACCAAGCTGGGCGCGCTGGTCGTCATCTCGGTGCTGATCACCACCGGTCTCTCGGTGGTCGCGGTCCACACCAAGACCGAGCTGCGCTTCATCACGGTCTTCTCGATGATCGCCACGCTGCTCATCACGCAGTTCGTGGCGCACTCGCTCACCGCGCCGCTGGACGACATGAACGCCGTGGCCCGGTCCATCTCGCACGGCGACTACACCCGCCGGGTGCGGGAGAACCGCCGGGACGAGCTGGGCGACCTGGCCCAGACCATCAACGTCATGGCCGACGAGCTGGAGGCACAGGACCATCAGCGCAAGGAACTGGTGGCCAACGTCTCGCACGAGCTGCGCACCCCGATCGCGGGGCTGCGCGCGGTGCTGGAGAACATCGTCGACGGCGTCACCGAGGCCGACCCCGAGACGATGCGCACGGCGCTGAAGCAGACCGAACGGCTCGGCCGACTGGTGGAGACGCTGCTCGACCTGTCCCGCCTGGACAACGGCGTCGTCCCGCTGAAGCGGCAGCGCTTCGAGGTGTGGCCGTATCTGTCCGGCGTGCTCAAGGAGGCCAACATGGTCGCCTCCGCGCGCGCGGGCATGGCCACCGGCTCCGGCAGCCACACCCGTACGGACGTCTACCTGCGCCTCGACGTCTCGCCGCCGGAGCTCACCGCGCACGTCGACCCGGAGCGCATCCACCAGGTGGTCGCCAACCTCATCGACAACGCGGTCAAGCACAGTCCGCCGCACGGCCATGTGACGGTCAGGGCGCGGCCCGGAACGCAGCCGGATTCGCTGCGGCTGGAAATCCTGGACGAGGGGCCCGGCATTCCGCGGACCGAATGGCACCGCGTCTTCGAGCGCTTCAACCGCGGCAGCGTCAATCTGCCGCACGGCCCGGGCAGCGACGGCGGCACCGGTCTCGGTCTGGCGATCGCCCGCTGGGCCGTCGATCTCCACGGCGGACGGATCGGGGTGGCCGAATCCGAGCGTGGTTGCCGGATTCTCATCACTCTTCCGGGAGCGTCTCCCGCGTCAGGTTGACGTAAGGTTCGAAGCCGAGTCGCAAGATCCACACGTGTTCGCCCTGACGGACACGTGTGATCAGGCAAAGACCCGGGTCGCGAGTGCGCCGGGCCGCGGCCGACGCATGCCCGACGCGATCCGAAGAAGCGGAACCAGGCTTGTTTCCCGCCATTTCCCACGCCGAAACGCCCTCCGAGATGTGACTTACGCGACGTTGAACGGGCCCGACCTGACCTTCCCGCTCTTGGAGGCGTAGCCTTAATTTCCGCTGTCCATCATCTTGTGAAGCGGAAGAGGGCGGTTGACGCCGTGTCGCCACAGTCCCCCAGTAACTCGAGCATCTCGACCGACACCGACCAAGCGGGCAAGAACCCCGCTGCGGCCTTCGGTGCCAATGAATGGCTCGTCGACGAGATCTACCAGCAGTACCTCCAGGACCCGAACTCGGTCGACCGGGCCTGGTGGGACTTCTTCGCCGACTACAAGCCGGGGGCGCCCCAGGCCTCTGCTCCGGTGAGCAACGCGTCGACGGGGACCGCCGGCACGACGACGGCTCCGCCGGCCGCTCCGGCCCAGCCCGCCGCCACGCCCGCCCCCGCCTCGGTGCCGGGGGCGCCGGCCGTGATCGGGATGGTCTTGATGACCTTGCCGTCCCGCTCGACCTTCATGGTGTG